>CAZATM010000093.1:0-7628 GCA_964488065.1 uncultured Neisseria sp. | reverse complement strand
GAAATTATTTCGCCGCGGGTTTTTAAACGACCAATTTATGCCGGGAATGCGCTGGTTGAAGTTGAGTCTTTGGAAGAAATAAACTTATTAACTATCCGTACTCAAGCCTTTTCATCAAATGCTGGTAACGTGAAAATGCTCACTGCTCAAACGCTGGATTTGGGTATCAGTCTTGATCACCGGGTTGAATTTATCACCCAAACCCACGCGCTAAGCGGAGATATTCCACCATTGGCGCAGGCTAAAGTTATTGTTTCCGGTGGGCGCTCATTGGGGTCTGCCGAAAATTTTAATTACCTGATTCATCAATTAGCGGTAAAATTCGGTGGTGCCGTTGGTGCTACCCGGGCGGCAGTCGAGGCTGGCTATGCTACCAACGATATTCAAGTTGGGCAAACCGGACAGATAGTTGCGCCACAGTTATATATTGCCGTTGGAATTTCCGGGGCGGTACAGCATATTGCAGGAATGAAAGATTCTAAAATTGTTGTGGCAATAAATTCGGATGAAAATGCCCAAATTTTTGAATATGCCGATTATGGCGTGGTAGGCGATTTGTTTGAAATAGTTCCACAGTTGCTGGAAAAATTGTAAATTAAATACGTTATACGAGGAAATAATAATGCAGCAAGAAAATACCAAAACCCAAATTGAAGTGAGTAACAAGGATTTGCCGTTAAGCTGTCCAATGCCGGAGATGTTGGCGTGGAATTCTCATCCGCGGGTATTTTTGAAAATTGAAAAAGAAGCGAATCACGAAATTACTTGTCCATACTGTTCGACTCACTACAAATTAGTTAAATGATTCGCTCATGAAAAAACGCTTGTATAAAATTCTGATTGTTGCTCCAGCATGGGTTGGCGATATGGTTATGAGCCAAACGCTGTTAAAAGCGCTCAAGCGCCAGTATGGTGAAATGTGCCAGATTGACGTGTTGGTTAATGATTGGGCGCGGGATGTTGCCAAGCGAATGCCGGAAGTGCATGAAGTTTTGATTAATCCATTTAAACATGGCGAATTTGGGCTATTAAAACGTTATCGCTTGGGGCGTGAACTGCGCCGGAAACATTATGACCAGTGTTTTGTGCTGCCCAATTCGTGGAAATCTGCATTGGTGCCGTTTTTTGCTAAAATTGCCAAGCGCACTGGTTTTATTGGTGAAATGCGCTATGGCTTGCTGAATGATAGTTACCAATTAGATAAGGTCGCACTCCCGTTGATGATTGATCGTTTTTGTGCCCTTACTAATGACGGTAAAAAACCGGAAAATATTGAATTTCCGCAGTTTGCCGTTGATAAAATTCAACGCGAACGCTTACACGATAATCTTGGTTTGAATCACGAGCGTCCGGTGATTTGTTTTTGCCCTGCTGCTGAATATGGGCCAGCCAAGCGCTGGCCAACGACGCATTTTGCCAAGTTGGGTGACAGTCTGCAACAGCAGGGGTTTCAAGTATGGATAATGGGTTCGGCAAAAGATCAGACAATTGGCGATGAGATTGTCGCTCAAGCGCAGATAACAGAACATTTACATAATTTATGTGGCAGAACTTCGTTGGTTGAGGTGATTGATTTGCTTTCTTGTGCCACAACGGTAATTAGCAATGATTCCGGATTGATGCATGTAGCTTGTGCGGTTGGGGTGCCGGTGTGCGCGATTTTTGGTTCATCATCGCCAGGCTTTACACCGCCGCTATCAGCCAAAGCACAGATCATCAACCTGAATTTAGAATGTGCACCATGCTTTGCCCGAACCTGTAAATTTGGGCATTATGATTGTTTACAAAAAATTACGCCGCAACTGGTAGCTAAGCAAATTACCCAACTGCCGGTATAAAGTGCAAAAATACTCAAGTTTAAGCGAGCGGTTATGCTATTATAGTGGCCTATAAAATAGCAAAAGGAGTTTTGCAGTGCTACGGCGTATAATCAAAGCAATTATTCCCAGTAAAGGGGACATCTTTTTTAATCTATTTGTTGAAGCGGCAACCAATGTCCATGAGTCGGCAAATATTTTTACCGAAATCATCAATACCAGCGATAAAGCCCGCGAGGCACAACTTTCCACCGATCTCAGATCTCAGCGCCAGAAGGCGGTAGAAATCAACAAAAAAGTTTTAGTACAGTTGAATAATCAATTTATTACGCCGTTGGATCGCGGCGATATTCAGGAATTATCGGTATTGTTGCTTAAACTGACTAAGCGGATTGTTAAAATCAACCAAAAATTGAAAATTTACAGTATTGATGCCAAAGCCGATGATTGTCTGATTCGTAGCGCCACAACTTTGCAAAATATTACCAAGGTGTTGGTGGATATAATGGTTGCACTTAAAAATGGTAATTATGAACGGATTAGTTCCGATGATCAAAAAACCGATGAATTTGATGATAGTGCGATCGAAGACTTACGCCATGCGATGAAAGAAATGTATTCCGGCAATTATGACACCATGACTATTCTTAAATTAAAAGAGATTTATAAGAGCATTGAAAATGCCATTGATACCAGCGCGAATATCGCCGATCTGGTGATGCAAATCTCGGTTAAGGATATGTAATGGGTTCCTCTTTATTTCTAATTGCGATTATTGCCGTTTCATTATTGTTTGTTTTTATTAATGGTTTTCATGATACCGCCAATGTGGTAGCAACCCCGATTGCTACCCGCTCGTTGTCTCCTTATCAGGCAATTGTGATTGCGGCAATTTTTAATTTTATCGGAGCTTTTTTTGGAACTGGTGTTGCAGTTACAATCAGTAAAGGGCTAATTGATTCAACCTTAGTTACGCACATGGTGCTGGTGGCGGCATTATCCTCAGCGATCTTGTGGAATTTGATAACCTGGGCTTTCGGGATTCCTTCTAGTTCCTCTCATGCTTTGATCGGTTCACTGGCTGGTGCTGGAATTGCCACTGGTGGAATTCGTGCCGTCAATTATACAACCCTTGTTGATAAAGTAATTATTCCAATGGTGCTATCGCCAATAATGGCATTTATTCTGGCGTTAATCATTGTGGTTATTGTCATGCGTGTGCTGCAAAATAATACCACGCCACGCAAAGCCAATAACTTCATCCGCGAATTACAGGTATTATCCAGTAGTTTACTGGCCTTTAGTCATGGCTCCAACGATGCGCAGAAAAATATGTCAATTATTGTCCTGGCACTATTCAGTTTTGGTTTATTGCCAAATGTGGTGCATATTCCGTTTTGGGTGACCTCGTTATGCGGAATCGCCATGGCATTAGGAACTTTATCTGGCGGGATGAAGATTATCAAAACTCTAAGTACCCGGGTTGCCAAACTACGTCCGGCAAATGGTTTTTCTGCCGAGTTAAGTTCGGGATTATTGATTTTTGCAGCATCACACTTTGGTTTGCCGGTGAGTACGACTCAGGCGGTTTCCGGTTCAATTATGGGTGCTGGCTCTACCGGTAAGGTTGGGGTTAACTGGTCGGTGGCACGGCAAATGGCAACCGCGTGGGCATTGACACTGCCAAGCTGCATTGTGTTTAGTGCAATTATTTACAAAATATTATTTTGGGCATTCGGCGGCTAGGCTAAGTTTTGCCAATGGGAAAGACAATAAAAAAACCGGAATTACTAATTCCGGTTTTTTTATTTATCAGATTTATTTCAGTTTAACTTCTTTGTAAGCAACGTGTTTACGTGCTTTAGGGTCAAACTTTACTATTTCCAATTTTTCGGTTGAAGTCCGTTTATTTTTAGTCGTGGTATAAAAATGCCCGGTTCCGGCGGTTGATTCCAGTTTAATTTTTTCACGCATAATAATTATTCCCTAATTATATAACAAGACCGTCAGCGCGTAATTCAGCGATTACCACGTCGATACCTTTTTTATCAATTGTGCGTAAAGCCGCATTTGATACTCTTAGGCGAACCCAACGATTTTCACTCTCAACCCAAAATTTGCGTGATTGCAAATTAGGCAAAAAACGGCGTTTGGTTTTGTTGTTTGCGTGAGAGACGTTGTTTCCAACCATCGGCTTTTTGCCAGTTACTTGACATACTCGTGCCATGCTCATCACCTTTTAAAATACGTTAAAACGAGTCCGATATTAAACCACACTTTTGCAAATAAAGCAAGCCCGATTTGCGATTAAAAATGATATAGCGCCGATAATAACACGAGACTATTATTGGTTGTCATTGAATTGAGGTTATTTATTGATACATTGTTGTTGCCGATATAGTCGTATTCAAGACGAATACCAACCTGACCGATACCATATTCGGCACCCGCTCCGATTACTGGAACCAGAGTTGAGGCACTACCAGGAACGTTTACCGATCCACCGGCAACATTTTGCGATAGTAAGGTGCCGCCACTAAAAGACGTGGTGCTGTAACCAAGAGCTAATTTACCAAAAATGGAGATTCCACTAAGCGCGTTGGCAAAAAGAGAGAATGGCAAATGACCGGTAACGCCCAGATCAATTATCTGCTGGCTGGCGCTAAAAGAACTGTTGCTCCCAGTCACACTGTTGTAGCCGGTAGAGTATTGAACATTGGCAATATAGTTGTAATCAGCCTGAATTCCAACATAATGGCTAAAATCATAGCCGACATAAACACCACCGGCGGCATTGCCGCCGTTTTGCGAACTTGAGCCGTTGGCAAAACTATTGCCGTTAATTGTCGAAGTATTGATGGTACCATAGCCGGCACCAACTCCGACATAAAGTCCGCTATCGGCAGCAGCATAGGCGCTAGAAGTAATTAAAATTATACTAAATATTATTTTTTTCATAGGAAACTCATTGTCAAATTACATTATAGTGTGTCCGGTGCATGTGAATAACAGCTAACCCCTGATTATAGCGTAGATTATTAAGTTAAATTATTATATGTTGATATTGATATGAAATAGCGAAAAGTCGGTTGGCAGTTTTTGCTATAATGTATAACTTCAAGTTTTAATATGTAACTTCCGATGGGTTGTTTAATGAAAAAAATATTTGTGATACTATGTACGCTTAATGCCATATCTTTCGTTTATGGTGATGGATTTGGCAATCTCAGCTCCACTGATGGCGTGGCTGCCTTAAATTCAGGTTCATCAACTTCTTCAGCCAACGGCGGTTTGGGTGGGGTAGTCGTTCCGCCAATTGTTGCGGGTAGTAATTTGGGAAATGGCATTTCGGCAAATAATTCAGACAATGGTGTGCTGGCGCCAGCAACGGCTGCAAAAGATTCAAATGTACTGAGTTTATCTCCAAGTAGTCCAGCTCAGCAGACTGGTATTTCAACGGCTAATTCACGTGCTAGTTCAAGGAATAATTTCGATCCATTTGTAAATAATGTTTATATTCGGACTGGTCTCAAGCTGAGTAAGTATGGTGCTGATTTGTTCCAGACCCCAACTTCGTTTGCACCGGCACAGAACATTCCCGTACCGAGCCGTTATGTAATCGCGCCCGGTGACTCGATGCAAATCCAGACTTGGGGTGCAGTGAATGGTGATATGAATACGACGGTTAGTCCCAGCGGGACAATTTTTGTTCCCAAGTTAGGTGAGGTATCGGTTACTGGCGTAAAAGCTGGTGAATTGGATGGTTATTTAAAGCAAAAAGTCGGTAAAATTTACCGGAATTTTGATTTATCTGCAACTGTTAATAAGGTTCGTTCAATTCAAGTAACGGTCGCCGGAATGGCTAATCAACCGGGAACCTATACTCTAAGTTCGCTTTCGACGATGTCAAATGCTATTATGGCAGTCGGTGGGCCTTCAGGACAAGGTTCATTACGGGATGTCGAATTGAAGCGGCATGGTGTGGTGGTTGATCATTTTGATATGTATAATTTATTATTGCGCGGTGATAATAGTCATGACAGCCAAATTCTGGCTGGAGATGTGATTGTTTTTAAACCAGTTGGTGGTGAGGTTGCTATCTATGATGGGGTTAAACAACCAGCAATTTATGAAGTAAAACCTGGTGAAACCGTACGTGATTTAGTTAATTTTGCTGGTGGCTATAGTAGTGATGCCAATACTGATAAAGTTGTAATCGAAACTATTGCCGACAATCAGGCGATAAATGTTAATAGTTATCAAACGGCAACGGCACAAAGTTATTCTTTAACTGGCGGTGAAATTGTTCACTTTTTTAGAACTAGTAATAAATATGAAAATAGTGTTGCGGTAATTGGCAATGTAATTAATCCCACCCGTACGGCATTTAAAAATGGCATGACTGTACGCGATCTGATTCCTGATAAAGAAGCATTATTGACCCGGAGCTATTATAATAGCTTTGCCTCTAACACTTACGGAAGGGATAATGTTTTAACTCAAGCAGATGTTGAGAAAACTACCGGGCAATCTAGTTCTGGTGGCTTGAATCTTACTACCGGATTACAGTCATCGCAAAACTTATCTAATGGTAAACCGGTCTTTGGTGGTGGCGAGAACTTATTTACTGCTGGGCCAGTAAGTATTCCAGAAGCTAATATCAACTGGAACTATGCTTTGATCGTGCGGGTTAATCCGGAAAATTACAGTACACGGATAATTCCGTTTAATCTAAGAAAAGCAATCGCGGGTGATTCAAGCAATAATATCCGTTTAAAACCTGGTGATATTGTAAATGTGCTCTCTGCCAAGGATGTTAGAACTTCAGTTTTTGCTAGTCCGATTTATGTTTTTGTTGATGGTGAAGTTTATTCTCCCGGCGTGTATGAGCTAAAAGCCGGACAAACTTTGCGGGATGCAATTGAATCGGCAGGGGGGGTTACGCCTAGTGCCTATGTCTTTGGAATGGAGCTGGATCGTAACTCGGTGAAGAAACAGCAAACCGCCGCCTTAAATCAGATGCTGGATCAGGCGCAACAGGCAATATTGGCACAGTCAACCTCTTTTGGCAATATTACATCTTCTGATCAGGCTAATTTGCAACAGATGGCAGTTCAACAGCAAATGGCGTTTATTAATAAAATGAGACAGATTCAGCCTGCTGGACGAGTTGTGTTAAATCTGCAGTCAGCGAGCGCGACCCTGGCAAATTTGCCGAATTTTAAACTCGAAAATGGCGATACGATTTATATTCCGCCAACTCCTGATACCATCAATGTGGTTGGACAAGTTTATAATCCGGCAACTTTTATCTATCAGCCGCACTATAGTGTAGGTAATTACATTGAGATGGCGGGTACTGAAAATCAATATGCCGATAAATCGGTTGAATATGTGTTGCGGGCGGATGGAACATTATATAGTAAACAGCAAGCGGGCTGGTTTGGCGCTTTTGCCAGCCGAACCTTAAATCCCGGTGATGTTATTATTGTTCCACAGCAGATTCAATTTGGTGGGACGGTGCAGAATTTGATTAACTGGACTCAGGTTCTGGCTAACTTTGGTACCGCCGCTGCTGCGATTACCGTTTTTAAATAGTATGAATAAAGCGATGGAAAAAAAATATAAAGAAATTGATTTAAGTAAAGTTGTCGCAGTACTTAAGTGTAATAGAAAAAATATTGGGATCGTCACTGGTATAACAACTTTACTGGCGATTATCTATTGTATATTTGCTACACCAATCTATACGGCTAAAACGATAATTAACCCACCTAAGCTCTCTGATGCGGGTAGTGGTTTACTCTTTCA
>CAZATM010000092.1:0-20553 GCA_964488065.1 uncultured Neisseria sp. | reverse complement strand
TCATTTGTATAATTGGTCTTTTTGTTCATCTTGTACCTTCATTTTATTAGATTATTTTACGTGCTCGATATTTTACTTTTTAAGCAATATCGACTCTAATTAATTTCTATCGGTACTGTCTGATTTTATGGGTCCATTATATTTCATTTGTCTCGGGGTCCTGATAAAAAATGAGTGAATTGCTTTCAGTGTTTTGCTGGAATTTTCGTACAAAATGGATTTTATTGCCCTTGGTCGTTGAGCTATTGTGCGGCTGTTGAGTTTGTAACCTTATTTTTGCGTTATTAATTTGCTGCTGAAGTTCTTCAAGATTAATCTTCTCTTTCTTTGGCAAATTGAGATTAATCAGGGAACATTGAACCTCCAGTAATCGTTGCTGCGGTGTGTGTGTGCCAACTGCGTAATCCTCGAGTGGGGTGCTCTGGTCGGTGAATGTACCATAGCTATCAAGCTTAAAAACCGAGTCAATCTCTGAACTAGCAACAGGCTCTCCACCAATTTCAAAAGACAGCGATTGATTTTGGTTAGTAATTTTAAACTGATGTGTACTACCTGATGGGTCATCTGAATCTAATGAATTTACCAGCTCCTCAAGTTTGGCAAAAGCTGCAATTTTGTAGAGGTTGGTTCCGGGTTTTACGCTACCAATCATAGGATGATCAATGGTTATTTCTTCAGGTGGCGAGGTGTTTTTGTCTGAAGTAGGATGTATTGCATTCCATAAACGTTCAAGACGGTCACTTTTCTTTTCATCACGCCAACAAAGGTCTTTGAATTTATCCCAAATGCCCATTTTAAGCGCCGTCTTTTTATCATCGCTAGTGATGATTTTATTAATCCGGCTATAGTTGAATTTGCCGTAGCCGGCAATTTTAATGGCAGATCCCATTGTAAACTCCTGAGAAACAATTTACAATATATTGTTATAATGCAATATATTTCAACCGTTTCATTTTGTTAATACTCGCTCCAGCGCGACGCTGGCTCCTATGAATATTTTATCTCTTTATTGTGGCTGGTAATTTCTATTTTCGCGCTGTCAATTCTTTCCTTCTCTTTAATTAATAAGTCCAACTGCCGTGCAATATTACCTAAAATCCCCCATTCCTTTTTCGCCAACTTAAGATTTGAATTTGTAATTTTCTTTGTATTGCCATTCAGATCTCGTATTTTGAGGTTTGACTGTCTTGAATATGGTTTTGGATTGTTCTTGCCCTTGGAAAACCTTATAATTTCATCAATATAAGATTTGGTTGTTCTTTCAACTAATTCTAGATTATTGGGTATTTCATTATATAAAATATTTGTACTAAAATAATCAACTTTTTTAATCTTTCCAATCAGTTCATTTGCTTTTTTAGCCAGAGGGGAAAACTGCGTGGAAATATATTTTTTACGGTCACTCAAACAGTTTTCCAATTGTTGTAAAATAGCAACTTTTCGCTCTTTGTCATAAGTTTTATCCAGCTTGAGGAAGAAGCCAGTAAATTTGTTTTCATAGGCAAATAATGAGCTTATTTGATATTGATTAATAAATGTATTAAAATCCAACATAAAGGTGTCTGTATTTATATTCTGTTGCAGTTCCGTGACATCTTTCAACAGCTTATCAAAATTAGCACTTTTATCGCCTTCTATTTGAGTCTGCGAGAGGAACGAATCAAGGACTCGCGCCTGGGTTTGCGGTGAAATTTTATATTGCATGTGTAAACTCCTAAAAAAATCTATTAAATATTTATTATTCTCGAAATAACGCAGTGCTCGACTCAAGCATTCTAGCAAAATTAAAAGTTAGTAGGTTTCCTTTTTTGGGTGGTGGATTATCAATGGCTTAATTAATGGGTACACCACGGCTAAAATAAAAACCACCCAAAAAAGGAATTGAATGTATCCCGATTTTGTGTAGAATAGCTGGGTTGAATTAGGTATTATTAGATTGAGTTAGTGCTTGGTCTAGTTTTAGCTGGCAAGATAACTAGAAAACTTTAGGAGTATCAAATCATGGGACAATCTGTAAATTCAAGCAGTGGAATTCGTCATCAAATGCGCCATTTGGTTGGTAAAAGTGCGCAGGGATCTTTTGCTGGAAAAAGTCAAGAAAGTGAGACTTCATCGAAATATTTTGCAACCGCCGCTAAAACGTGGAACTTTGAAACGATTAAAAGAGATTTAAATCAAACGGTGCTGGAAAGCTTTTTTGCACAAATAAATACCGTATTTGTTGATAAGTTTGGCTCTGGCTCTGCTAGCGAAAATATGTACCAATTTCTTGAATGTTTAAAAAAAGTATTCAACGCCGATGATTGTGAAACTGCCGCCAAAGAAATGAAAGATGTTTACGAAGTTTATATCAATGGAAATCACCCAAGCCGAGATAATGAAGCGTTAAAGAATCTAATTTATATAGTATTTATGGAAAAAGTTGAGCCGATCAGACATGAGATGTTGACAAATAAGGAATTTCCAAATCTAAAAAATATATTACGGATTTTTTTTGAAAATCATAAAAGACCGATAGAACAGACTCTTGATCAAGCGGAAAAAACACTTTCAGTGTCTCAAAAAGAGACAGAGAGGCTTGAAAATAAGAATCTTGGTGCCCATCTTGCAAATGTGATGGACGAGGAGGTTGCTAAAAATGAAAAAAAAGAAAAACCTAGTCATGTTAAAGTTACACCTAGGAGTGTTAAATCTGACCAAGAATCCAGCAATGTTGAGAAGAGTATTGGTACAGTAACCGAGCTTGGTCTTTTATTGTCCATTCAACTTTGGTTAAGTAGTCAAAATATTACTACACCTCAGCTAAAAAATAAGGAAGAATTAGAGATATTTATTTTAAATACTAGCTTAGCGACTGCCGAAAAGTTAATCAGTCATGAACCGGTTAAATCATTATTTGGACCTGAGCAGATTTTAAAATTTTCCTCACGATTAGAGCGCGCAAAAAATACCGTTAAAAATAGTCGTGATTGTTATGATAAGTTTAAAGAAAATTTTGCTAAGAGTGGTTTAAGTAGTTCAGAATTGCAAACAGCACTTGATGATTGGAATACACATCTGGAAAATGGCAATAGATATTCTGTGCAAAATAATAGTGTTAATGACTATCAGACGCTTTCTTCGGCACTATCTGAAAAATATATAGCGGTATTTGATAATTTTTTTAGCCATATCGGAAAGATTGGTACTTTACCCGATACGGCAGATAAAGCTATTTTAGGGCAAATTGCCGTTAGCTTTGTTTCCAATCACACGTATCTTGGGCTTGATAAGGAAAATGTGGTCAAGCGCGCAAAAGAAAAACTAAATATTGAGCAGAGTGTTAACAATTTGACTCAGTCTCTTAACGAGCTTAAGAGTAGTCAAAATACTGGGCTGGAAAAAGTCAGGAGTGAGCTTGAAAAATCCTTAATTAAACATAAAGAACATAAAAATAAATATTTAACAGATTGCCTCGAGGCATTGAAGGAGCTTGAAATAGCTTTTATGGTTTCGTCCGAGAATAATAGCTTTATCAATCATTGCGGTATAACGGCACTCATAGAGAATCTTGGCGATGAAGTAGCATTTAAAGATGCCCAAGTGGATGACTATATCCAAAGACTCGATGAACTAGGAAAACAAATAAAAATGCGCGCTATTAATGGCGGAGTGTCAGTAATAGAAGCTGTTCTTACTGAACGTATACAAATAATTAAGAACCAGCTCACGAACATTGAGAAAATAGTAAAAAAATATAGTTCGATAATCGATAAATTAGCGCAAAAGCCCTCTAGCTATACATTCCGATTGATAAATGATGATCTCAGTGAAATATTTAGTACCCGTTTGGGGGGGGGGTTAGATACACATTCAATAAGTGACTTCTTTAGATTAAAAAAGTTAATAGATAACTTAGCGGCGCGGGAGATGGCAATTACTAAATTAGAACATGAGAAATTGGAAATTGAACGTTTAAATATACAATGTGATAGCTCAAATGACTCCGATGGATATTTAGAAAATACACCGAAATTACTAGAGGTGATTGGGCAATTTAATGAAGGAATTAGTCAAGCGAAAATGATAGCAGAAGATCCCGATGTAACGGAAGAAGTCGAGAGATTTGAAGGGCAACTTAACAAAAGGTTCTCCGCTATTAAGAGGATTGAGAATGAGGAAGAGGCGGTTGTGAAATTAGAGAAAGAAATTAATGAAGCGACATCGACAGCAGAAAATCCCGATGCAAAGGAAAAAGTCAAGAAATTAAGAGATGAAGTTGAAAAACGCAAGAATATTATAGGTATTCAGAGAGAGCTGCTCTTGCGGCTACAAGAAGAGGATAAAACAGAATTTGC
The DNA here is from genome assembly GCA_964488065.1 of uncultured Neisseria sp. Taxonomy (GTDB): domain Bacteria; phylum Pseudomonadota; class Gammaproteobacteria; order Burkholderiales; family UBA11063; genus Aquella. The sequence continues at coordinate 16,216 of CAZATM010000092.1, read as the reverse complement.
TATAGTTATAACAAAAACTGCTGGAGATCTTGTAACTTTTCATACGGAATTAGCGCTTAACGCCAAAGTACAAAAGATAAAAACAGAAAATACCTGTAAGCAATTAGATAAAATATCTAAAAATACGCATAATGTCTGCACTCGAATTGCAAGTGTTTTGACCAATAGTCAACGTTTCGCAGCTCAACTGGAACTTTTCAAACCTCAACGTTATCAGATTTTTGAGCATATAGACAAAATCGGAATGGTAACGGATTTTCATATAATCAAAACTGCTGCAGATATTTACCGCATGCGAGCTGCTATGACAGCTATCTGGTTGGCCGGATATCGATCAATGCCAGATATGGATCCTAATAGGTTAGGACAGAATCGTACAGCTAATAAAACCAATTTAATATATGCTCACCCATCAAGAAATAGTTCTCTTTCCGTTTCTAGTTCACAAAAAACTGAGCATCAGGGTTCTCAAAGTGCTGACTGGGTAGCAAAAGGTGCTAAGTCTCAGACTACTAGGAATTTAATTGTGGCAGCGTCAGTAGAAAGGTCAGAACTAAAATCAGTAGATGATGCAAGCAAAGTTGCAGATCAAGTACCGGTACCAGAAAATATTATGACTAGTTATACGATATATACTCAGCAGGTAGAGAGAAATTATTTAAAAAGATTTATTGTGCCCATGTCTCTGAGTGGCAACGAAGAGCATCCTGACGAAATACATATGCAGAATCATTGTGAATCTCCAATCGGTGAGTTCATAAAAGCGCTAGACTTGTGGTTATCCTACGAGAAAATAAAAGGAGATAGAACGAAGCAAAAAGGAAATATGGGTGAAAATGAGAATGAAAAAGAAGCGCGATTAGTCAGCTGGAGACAGTCTCGAGTCGCACTAAATTGTTCGCTATTGCATAAAGCGGCTGTCTTTGCTAGAGTAAGCAAACAAGAGCCAATTAAAGAAGTAGTTATTTATCATGTTTCAAAACTACCTAAAAATCCCACGCCGGGATTATATCGCGAGTTGTGTCTTGGTATGGTTCGCTATTACCACGTTATTGGTAAAGAGTCCTATCCATTATTGCGAGATGAACGAGTGAACAAGGGCTCGTTCGCTAAAAAATTTAAACACGGAAAAACATTCAAGATTGACGAGTTAAATTCTTGGTTTAGGCGCCCGCTGTGGCAGACTGAGGCTGAAATAGTCTGTTATAATGATCTAATAGCTTCTTGGCGACCTATTTCTGTTTGTTTTGGTAAAAGCTTATTTGATCCGCTATTTCCAATAGGAGGAACCGGTGACTCTGAGGAGAGTTTATTGAATTTAATTGTAAGCAGTTGTACCGAAACACAAGCCAATCAGTTATTAGATAATTCAGAAGATTTTGCGAGAATTCCATCTATGCGTATTACTTCTGGAAGCGATCCAATAGCTATTACACGAGAGATGAATACTGTTTTAGCTTTAGAAAGTGTACCTAGAGAGGTAAGAATTAAATCTTAGTGATCTAATCTGCCAAAATTGAAGATAGCTAATTCAGCGCCAGGCTGCAATAATCGCTACTTAAATTATTAGCAGGTTTTATGGTGTGAAAAAAATATTTTTAATAATGATGTGTGCCGGAGTTTGTCAACTTGGTTTTGCCGATCCGGCACCGTCGGTTGCGGGGAAATCCGCGACTACCGGTGTCCACAGTTATTTTTTTAACGGTCGCTCGTTAAAAACCAGTCTTGAGGAAATCGCCCGCAACAATGGGCTGAGCATCCAGTTCTCGGATAAATTATCGCCAACAATTCTTAAACAGGGGATTAATGGTCAATTTTCGGTGGCGGAAGTCAAAGATTTATTGACACAACTGGGTAGTCATTATGGATTTAACTGGTTTATTTATTCCGGGCGGATCTATATTACCAGCAATAGCGAAGTCAGCGAGAAAATTTCTGCCGATGCCAGCGATTTTGTGGCAATTCATAATAATCTCCGTCAGATGGGGTTGCTGGATGAGCGCTTTGGCTATGCCGAAATGCCGCAAAATGACAATCTGGTAGTTACTGGTCCGGCGGAATATGTGCAATTGATTAAAGAGCAGGTGACTGGTCTTAATGTCCTGCCGGTCAATCAGCAGTTTGCGGTATTTCGCCTCAAATATGCCAGTGCCACCGATTTGCAGTATACTTTCAATAACCAGCCGATTACCATTCCCGGGGTTGCCACGGTATTGCAGAATTTATTCAAAGGTACCAATGGAGCGAAAAACGGCAGCGGGCGGGTCAGCCCGCAGGTAACCGAACAATTGAGTAATAAGCCGGGAAACAGCAAAAAAACCGCGGCGAACAATAGCGGGGATAACTCTGCCGGCGATTCATCCGCTGCCACTGCAGCCGATGGGCGCAGCACCTCGCCATGGATTCAGGCCGATGCGCGCCTAAATACTATCATCATTCGGGATAAAGCCAGTAATCTACCAATCTACCGCCAATTAATTCAGGAATTGGATGTGGTGGCACCGTTGATTCAGGTCGAGGTGCTGGTTTTTAAATTAAATCAGGATAAACTCAGCGAAGCCGGAGTCAACTGGTGGTTTTCCGGCGGCAATGCTTCGGTCGGGCTTGGTGCTCAGCGCCTGAATAACTCCCAGCTTTCAAATAATCTGTCATTTTCTTACAATCAGGTCAGCCCCGGCAATCTGATGGTTACCGATGCTTTTAGTTTTGCCAATAGCTTGCGGTTTTTAGAACAAAATCAATATGCGCAAACGGTAGCAAAACCATCGCTGGCAACAATCGACAATATTCCGGCAATCGTCAGTATTACCAAAAATTTTTATGATACAGTCAGCACCAACGGTAGCAACACTAACGATGAAAATGACTTTAACAGCGGTTTGATTGACGGTGCGATTACTCAGGCGCTGGAAATTACCCCGCATGTGATTTTTGATGGCGATAAACGTTCGATTCGGCTATCGATTACCCTCGAAGATGGCAGTATTGAACAATCTTCGCAAGCCTCATTACCCAGCACTACCCAAAGCCAGATTACCAGTCAGGCAATTGTCGATGAAGGGCAAAGCGTGATTTTGGCGGGTTATACCAAAGACAGCAAGCACAATGTGATCACCAAAGTTCCCGGATTGTCGGATATCCCGCTAGTGGGCTGGTTGTTTACTTCTAAAACCACGGTTACTAATAAAGAAGTAACACTTTATCTGGTTACGCCAAAAATCATCAGTGAAAAGAATATGTTTAAGATTGGCAATCAGGTTAATGTTGGTGAACAGGCGATAAAACTACCCAACGATAAAATCGTGATTTCTGATAATCCGCCGGGTGATTCCAAATAACCACCCAAAAAGGGAAAGTATTCGCCAATTGATTTAAGTATAATTCCCAGAGTTGAGCTTTATTGGTTGCTTATTCAGTGAATATACCAATAGTAAGTTGGCATGCAATATAAACCGAGTCACAATTGAAAATTTTTAGGAGTACGAACATGGGCGAGTTAAGAATAAATAGTACGACGGTCGGTGTTTATCCGACCGCCACCGCGCAGGCAGTCAAAAAAAATAGTGCGGCTGATAAAACCACGGCGTACCCCCAGCCGGAGGATGCGTTGCTGCCGGTGGCGCTCAAAATGAAATCTGAAATTGAGCTGGAATATTTGGGCGCTGCGCCGCGCATAATCAAGGTTGACGAACTTGAGCAGCGGATTAATCTGCGGGTTGCCGATTATCAGAGTTTGTTGGGGTTAGCCAATCCGGTTGATTACACGGCTGGCGAGGCATCCCCAGCGCAGCCACCAACCAGCGCCACCAGCACAGCGCCTAAGAGTTCCGGAAGTGATACTCCATCAAACTCGGTTAGTTCCTCGGGGGCGTATTGGTCGAGCAGGAGTAGTTACATTTTATATCAGCTTTATTATATTATAGTACCGCAGCAATTGCAAGACATTGGTGCTCTGAATATGATTTTGGCTAAGCAGCGCGAGGATCAGGCAAATTTAATGCAGGAGCAAATGGATAATTTGCATGACTATACTAAAGAGGCAATGAAGCATATTATAAATTCGGCGATAATTTCCTGGTCCGGGGCGTTGGGTTCCGGCTTGGTATCGATTGGCGGAGCGTGTAGCGGTTCGGTAGCGCAATACAAAAGCATGAAACTAGTGGCTGATGTAAAATTAAATGAATTTGATGCAAAACTCATGAACGGGCAGAACGGTGTTAGTGATTATAAAAATCTGGTTGATGGAGTGTGGAGCAACGACGAAATTCAGGGGCTGGTCAGTAAACATGATGCCAGTGGTGCTGTAGGCGCTGGTCAATTGGGTGCGGCGCTTAAGGTTAAAACTGATGCGGTTGCCGAAGTAAATAAAAACATTAAAACCGAGTTGGCAAAGACGGAGCATCCCGTAAATATTCGTAAGGACAGTCTTGCGGCCAGTTCGACAATTGTCAAGAAGGTTGACGACTTGGCTATAGCTAGCGGCAATGAGAATGTCGAGCTGCGCGATCCTGAGAATAATCAAGAATATAATACCGCGCTGATGAAAAATGTTATGACCCAGCATGAGGCGGATATTATTGCATATAACAATCTAAGTAATCTTGATGAAGGTCAGGTAAGACAATTAAATTTTGCCGCTGGAGTTCAGAGCGATGTTTTAGCTCCGCTGGTCAAAGGTGGCAAACTTGAGTTATACAATTATCAGGAAAATAGCCATAGCTTGGATTATCTTGATTTTAGCGGTGAAAATATTGTTCTAAGGAAGATAACCCGCCAGCAAAATGCTGATGGTACGCTTAGTGATAATTATGAGTTGCGTGAAACCGTCCTTGGCAGCAAAGCAAATTTGCCGGCATTGAGTGAGTTTATTGATAGCCGTAAGGCAAATACTACCTATTTGGTTAAAAACTATTCAGCGGTAGAGTTTTTGCATAAATTTGAAAGCCAGAACTATGAGATTGAATATTGTTATAGTCACCCGGATATTGCCCGCTACCATAGCTTAGTGCAAAAAGGTGTTGATGCTGTCACCACTGAGCCACTTCTAAGGTTATCTCTTACTGAGCGGCAACAGTTGCTTCAACCTGTTAGCGAGGCAATGCAACGCGAAGATTATGCTTCTGCTGATCAACTGCTAGATACTGCTGGGGAAGTTGCTGCCACTGGAGGACCAGCGATTGATGCTTATAAAAATGGACTTACCCCGGAAGAAGTGAATTTTGTAAACGATTTTGAACTAAACCATCCAAAGACAGCTGGATTAATTAGACAGTCAACAATTCACGGGCAATCATTTAGTGCACGGCAGCGAGTTGCGAGTGAGGAATACCAATTTGAATATAAATCAACTGGTACAACTGATGGTATGTTAGTTGCTAAAGAGTTACCGATCATTGGAGATCGACCGATTATTCGGGTAATTGATAAAACATATGTCACGGATGTTGCCTTGGAACAAAATGTCGCCGATAAAGCTGCTTCTGTTTTAAGAGTTACCGGTAAAGCGGGTACGGCTGATACTTCTTTCAATAAGGCATCTGCATACATGCAAGATTTGGCACGGGCGGATAATCAGGCTAAAAATCTGGAAGCGCATTTCAAACAACTTGCGCCGCTGGAAGCTGGTTTCATGAAACAACCCGGATTTCTGCGCCAGCAGCTCTCGGTTAATCATGAAAAAGAAAAGGCTAAATGGCAATTTGTTAGCTCGCTAAGTATGTTTACAAATACCTTTGCCACCATGACTCGTGATTCATTGCAAAGTGCTGCGGAATTAAAGCAGCAAGAAAGCCGCAACACGATGGCAGTGGGTGAGGCGCTCAGCAGTCTCTATCAGTCGCTGGAATCGACCAGTCGCGAACTTAGTCAAAATCTTAGTGCCACAATTCAACAGTTGGGTGATGGTGTTATTGAGATCGCGCGCAAAGAGGCAGATGGTATTAATCGGGCGCACGTCGTATGATGGAGGAAAATATGTACCCAGTTGAGGAACAGGATTTATCATCAGGAGATGATACGTCACAGAATGTATTGCCGTCTGATTTCAGCCTTGAGGATGTCGAGGTGACGGTAGTGTGCCAAGTGGCAGAAATTAAAATGAGTCTGGCTAAATTATCCCAGCTTAAAGTCGGTGATAGTCTGGAATTAACCACCTGGCCGAATACCGTGCGCTTATTGGTTAATTCACGACCGGTTGCCGAGGGGGTATTAGTTGAAATCTCCGGGATGTTGGCGGTAAAAATTACCCGTAAATTATAGCCGATTAATTCTTATTAAGAAAGTAATATCATGATAAATATAAACTCAGCAGTTGCAAGCAACACCAATAGCTATCTGGCAAAAGGTGGCTATCCAGCCGATGTTATCAAGACTCGAGCAGGAAATAAAACCAGCACTATTGTCCGAGCGCTGGACAGCGATCAGTTGGCGTTATCTGACTTATCATTGCCAACGGTGATGCCGTTATCTAATGATAATCAGCCAACACTACGCCCAGATTTGCTTTTACGCAAAATTCTCGGCGAGAAAGCTGGAGATTATTCCGAAGAAGCGCTCGTGGATGCAATTAATCTGGTCATACTGGTTGCTGCTACTAAATTGCTCCTGCCATCAACCGAGGTGTCGGAAACCACCAAGGCGGCATCACCTACCTATTCTTTGATTTCAAATTATTCAGTGGCGAATATTTTTTTGAAATTGATTCTGGTGTCATCCAAGATGTCCGAAACCAATCAGGATTTGCTGGATATGCAGAAAGATATGTCGGAAATAAATACCGGCTTACTCGAAGCGTTAAATGCTGAAGGTGAAGCGCAGACCAAAGAGCTGGATAAGATTCATGATCATATTCAGCATTTGTTGGATAAAATCAGAAAGTTGGGTATTTTTGGCAAACTGGCGGTTGGTTTGGTTAGTTTGGTTTCGGAGTTGGCTGGCTGCGCAGCTGCGGTTGCCACCGGTAATGTAGCTAGCTTTGGTGCCAATGCATTGGCGGCGTGGAATTCGGCGGCACAAGTTACTGCCGGAACGATGCTTGCGACGATGGAGCCGGGAAATGATCTACTGAAAACTACCATGGGTTTTGAAATAAATGTTGGAGAGTCATTCCTTGAAGATGTACAAAATTCGGGATTCTTCTTTTTTGCCGGAGATACTGCCGGGGCAGCTATTGCCGAAGGGCTTACCGCTGCAGCCCTAACTAGCGGAGTTTTAGTTGAAGCAACCGCGGTGGTGGGAATGGTTAAGACTGCAACCCAAACTTCAGTCAAGATAACAATCAAAGTTATCCAGCAGTTATTGAAAAACATTGTTACGGTTGCCGGTGATGTGATCGGGATGGGATTTCATTATCAGGCAATGATTGACTCTTTTGGTAATAAGGATAAAACTGCCGGGACTGAAATTGATGCCCAAACGGTAACTGCCAATTTTGGTGCGGTAATGGGATTATTGATGCTGACACTTGAAAAAACTTCGGCGATAGATCAGCTTTCTACGGCATTGGGCGATACCGGGATGGGTAAAGATGCAGGAAAAATGCTTACCGGTTATATAGTAATGATTGCGATGGGCTTAATGAAATCCCGGATGGCGTATGGTCAGTATCAGGATAAACAGACTTTCGATGCTTTGGGACAACAAGCAACTCCAAGCTCGCTGACCAGCAAATATCAGGGAACCAAGGTACCGCCGCAACTCCTGACTGCAGTAGACAACACCATTAATAAACTGGCCGATGTATTTGAAAAAATCGCAGGAAGCAGCGTAGTGAATAATAATTCGGTACGATTTATGGGATATTGTATCAACCTCTTTATGTTAAACATGCAGATGACTAATGTGGTTGAATCATGTGATACTTCTTTGGGTACTGCTACGATACAAAAAGGTGCCGGAGAATCCTCGGTTGCTAAAGATATCTATATGGCACAGGAGAGTTTTTATCAATCATTAATCACAGCTAATAATGACACAATTCAACAAATCAGTCAGGTGTTGGTTGCGAATCTTCAACAGTTAATGAATTATTATACAGCCTTGAATGATTCGATTTCCAAGCATTCAGTGACTTAGTTAAGTAGCGCCGGATATGAATTATGATGTTGTATATGTCGCAAAACAGGCGTTGATGTTGTCCTTGATCTTGTCTTTGCCGGTCGTCATGGTAGCCTCAGTTGTGGGGCTACTGTTTAGTATGTTTCAGGCCTTGACGCAAATTCAGGAACAAACCTTGGCTTTTGCAATTAAACTTATTTTTATTATGCTGTGCCTGTATTTGACCGTTGACTGGATGGCCTCCAAAATTTATAGTTTTGCATTATTGTTATTTAATTCCTATATGGGATAGTTGTTAAATTGGGTTGTAATTTATGGCAGATGAATTGATCGGTCGCCAAAAATCAATACTGGCACGAATCGCCGGGTACACCGATGAAATCAGCCGGCTGCCGGAGTATCAGATTTATGGGCGGGTGGTGCGGGCGGTTGGCGTGCTGTTGCAGGTATTTTTACCCGGCGCAAAAATTTCGGATATTTGTAAAATTTATCATTCCAATGGTCAATTTCTTTTTGGTGAAGTGGTGGCGATTGATCAGCACATCGCCAAAGTATTGCCCTATGGTTCACTTGAAAATATTTCGCATTTTTCGCAAGTCTTGCTGGTGCGCTCGGGTTTTAAAATTGAAGTTGGTGATTTCTTATTGGGTAAAGTGGTTAATGGCTTTGGTCAGGTAACCAGCAGTCTGTTGGATGAAGATCAAAATACACCGGATAATAGCTGGCATTACGGATTACCAATTACCCGCGATGCACCAGATCCACTGCAGCGACTGTTGATTGACCAGCAGTTAATAACCGGCATTACCGCGATTGACTTATTTAATAGCTGCGGACTGGGGCAGCGGATGGGAATATTTGCCAGCCCCGGGGTCGGTAAAACTACATTAATCGGGATGCTATTGCGCAATGCCGCAGCGGATGTCTGTGTAATTGTCTTAATCGGTGAGCGGGGTCGTGAGGTGCGGGAATTCATCGAGCTGGAACTGGATGAAAGCATCAGACAGCGCTGTGTATTGATTGTCGCGACTTCCGATCGCCCGCCAGTCGAGCAAGTTAAATCAGCCTTTGTCGGGCAGACAATTGCCGAGCATTTTCGTGATCAGGGCAAGAATGTATTATTGGTAATGGATTCGGTAACCCGTTTTGCCCGTGCCCAGCGTGAAGTTGGCTTATCTGCCGGCGAACCGATAACCCGTGGCGGCTACCCGCCATCGGTGTTTTTATCATTTCCACGGCTGATGGAACGCGCTGGCATGGATCGCAGCGGGAGCATCACGGCGTTTTATACAGTACTATTGGAGACCGAAGACATTAGCAAGGATGCGGTGGCGGATGAAGTTAAATCGATTTTGGATGGGCATTTGATTATGAGCCGGCAGTTAGCGGAAAGTTCAATTTTTCCGGCTATCGACTTAAATAACAGTTTGAGCCGGATTGCCGATCGCTTGGTCTCACCGCAACAGCTTAAAGCCATTCGGCATATTAAAATGTTATTGTCAAAGTATAAGGAATTGGAGTTTTTGTTGCGGATCGGTGAATATCAAAAAGGCATGGATGCGCTTTCAGATGAAGCAATTGAGAAGTATCCCAAGGTAATCCAGCTGGTTAAACAGAGTACTAGCGACAACCGTGACTACAACGAGTCGGTAAATGCGTTACTGCAACTGGCAAATGTGAAAGGTTAAATAATGGTAGATGGAATAAGTAATGTCCGCCGGATTCCCGCAGCGGTAGTTATTGAAGAAAAAGTCCGCAAGGAAAGTGCCGATCATCTTAGCAAACAGCAGGATCTCGAGCCATCAACCTATTTAGGTGATGATCATGCTAAACATGATGGTGAGCAGTTTTTTAACGCAGTAGGAAAAAATATCCACCGGCGGGATAACCATGAGCTACTGAGGGTAAAACAGGATCAGCTTACCGAAGATATTGCGGCTGATCATGCCAGCAAATATTTAAGTTCCGGCGAGATTGAATCGTTGGGCAGTTATGTGAAAAATTTTAAACAAATTACTACCGCAGCTGATATTTTACTTAAGCGTCTAGCAAGAGATGGCACACAGTCGGTAGAACTTATTATTAATTTTTTAATGGCCGCCAAGCTGACAATTGCTGAAAGCTATATCATTTTAAATTATATGTATGAAACGCAAAAACGTAAGAAAAATTCGTTAAAGGAAACACTGGGGCACTTGCTTATTAAGTTGGAACAGCAGGAATCAGCGTATTTGTTTAATTTTTTTGCGATTAGTAAAAATCCATTATTAAATAATCATCCGGAAATTCTTGAGTCGGTAGTCCGGCTAAATACCGGACAAATAAATCTTGAGGGGCTCAAGGAAACCATTCAATATATCCGCGAAAAAAATCTGGATGTTGCGGAATTGGTTTCCGGCTATGTCAAATATCATTTGAAAATAATTGAAAAGTTGCAATTAGCGGTTTCCTCTTTTGAAGAGCGCAGCATGATTGCACAGTTTATTGGGATGGAGCAAAAATTTATTAAGGTTTATTCGATCTTTCTGAAGGTCCGGGATTTTATCCAGAAATTTTTTACTTCCGCAAAAGTTCCGGAAAACCTTAACTATAATAGTTTGTTATTGTCGCTTTTTAATTTTGCTGAAGTTGCTGAAATCAGTTCGCTGGCGATAAATACCCTGCTAAAGAGTTTCCCGGCGGAAAAGAAAAATAATCAGGTTGGGTTTTTAAATCATATCATCCAGCTTTATGATGCACTGCCGCAGGAAATATTTGCATCGGATAAAACCAGGCAAAGCTTTTTCGAGGGAATCCGGGCATATATAAGCAAAAATGATCCGCAAAAACAAAAACTTCTTAACCATAAACCATTTGATTATTTTCGGATGGTTCGCTAGACTAAAAGGAGTATTTTGGTGCAGACAATTATTAGGCAGGTGCCGCTGGCAAAAACTATTAGTGCCGAACAACTGGCCATTTTAACCGATCTGGAACTCTATGTCGATGAGCGGCGCGCCGGTCTTGAGCAACAGCAATTACAGGCCGAGCAGGAGCTTAGTGAGTTAAAACAGCAATTACAGCACGCTAGCGATGAGAGATTAACCGAATTAACCACCCAATTGGCAGATGAGAATCGCCAACAGATAGTTGATTTCTTTGCAAAAATTGAGCAGTCGCTAGGTGGATTGATGCAGTTGATTTTAGCCAAATTGGGGATTAATAACTATTCCCCGGCACAGATTAGTCAGTTAATCCGGCAGGAATTATCTGAGATCCTTAGCGGACAGCAGATTGTAATTAAATTACATCCCGCCGCGGAAAGTGAATTGCGCGAAAGCTTGGTGAATATCAGTCACAAAGTAGTCTTTCACCAAGATAGTTCTTTGACCGTGGAAAGATGTATTCTTGAATTTGAACTGGCAGTGATACATATTAATATCGCCGAATGCAAAGAGGCAATTTTGAAAATTATAGCCCCAATTAGTGAGAAGGAGTTGGCAAATGAGTGATGAAAAAAAGATTCTGGAGCAGCGCTTAACCGATCCGGAACAACGGTTTTTGTATAATCTGGCGGTTAAAAATTTTAAGACCGCTAATTATCAGCGGGCATTACCGGTATTTCAATTTCTGGTATTGGAGGATAATAACAATTACCTGTATTTAAAATCTCTGGCGGCCTGTTATTATAGTTTGAAAGAATACTGGATGGCTCTGGCTACTTATGAACAGTGCCTGCTGGTTAGCTCAGCAGAGGAGCGTTTTGAATGTCTTTATTATATGGGCATGTGCCATTTTGAATTAACTGCTTATGCGGCGGCGAAAGTTGCATTTGATAATTTTTTAGACAGTTCGCCAACTAATGCCACTTTAATTAAAAAGGCTCGCTTGTATCTGGAAGCAATTGGACAAATGGATTTAAGTGCCATAGATGGCTCGGATGGTGATGAAGTTGATAATTAGAAATTAATGTACGAGATAAAAATTTTGAGAGAGTAAGCGTTATGATAAATAGTATAACAACAAGAACATCCCGTAGCAGTCAACCAGCAAATATTACTAACAATGTAGTTTTGTCGGAGTTTTTAGAGCTACATATTCCAAATATCCAACAATTGGTAGGCATGATTCCCGCCGATGAAGCGGGCAAGCAAATCGGGAAATACCTCAAAGAGAAGGATATTACCCATTGTCTAGATGTTATTTCGATTACAAAAAGAGTTGGACTCATAGGCGGAGATCTTTCAATGACCGATCAACAAGCAAAGCAAATGGGCGGGCTGCTTGTGGGCCTTAATTACTATGAAGATAATATAGTTTCAATGAACGGTTTTATTGGGGAGTGTGGATTGTCAAAAAAAAGTCCAGCAGCCATTGTAACATTTTTTAAGAGTGCCGGACTAAATAATACCGTCGCGGCGCAGCTTCTTTTTCTTACATTGCAGAAAGATAATAAAGATTTAAGCGAGTCTCAAATGGGCGATGTTTTGCAGGTAAACGCTCCGCAACAGGATATCTACTTGCAGATTTTTAAATTCACTAAAAATTCTGCTAATTTTAGCAAGTTGATAGCGACATTTTATCCGCAATTCAACATCGAGAATTATTTAGCATTTATTTTAAAAAAAATGTCAGATGATTCGCTTGCTAATCTTTCGGTGTCGGTTGACTATTTTGCGCAAGTCTTGGCGTTTGCGCGTAAAACCCCGCAGTATACAACTGAAAAATCAGCTGAGGCTATAACTAGCTATTTTACTAACTCAGGTTTTTATGTTGATTTTAACCTGTTTGCGGCGGCTGGTATAAAAGATGTTGAGATTTACTGTCAGGTAATTAAAAGCGTAGCAATAGAATCTAATAAAGAGAAGGTTTACTCCAAGAATGATGCTGTTTTGCTCAATTTCAAGCTTCCGTTTATCTGCCGTGTTTTAAAGGCGCTTAACCGCGATAAAATTGACGAGGTGGTGAATTTTTTTAAAACAAATTCACAATTGGCATATATGAAGGTGTCGATTTCAGGGTTAATAACTATTGCAGATGAGATGAATTTTAAACCGTTAGAACTCATTACTAAGTATCATGATTTATCAGGAGTGAATATTCCAAATTATGGTGATAGGCGTGGTTACGGAGAATATTTATTCGCAATTATAAACAAGGAAAATCCTAGATCACATCGTGACTACTATGATAGAAACTATTATCTTAACTGTGGCAGAATTTGTAAATTATTAGACCAACAACCAGAAACTGTTAAATTTAATTGGACTGATCATTTTCTAGAACTTGAAAAAAAAATCATACAAGAAGCTGATTCAAAAGCAAAAAGCATTAGAGTAATAGTACCTGCTGACGCACGAAAATATATTCTTGAAGGCTATGGCGTTGATGATTTGCAACAGATTATCAAGCTTCCCAATTTGCCAAAAACTTCTCTCGAGCTGTCAAAGGCTATACTAGCATACGGAATAAAAATTAGTGTTAAGTCGTGGCTGGACTATTGTGACACTAACCAGATAAATCCCTCTGCGCATATTGCGTCATGGTTGCCAAATTTGAAACTGGATTTTGCTGGTGTTGTTCAATTATTGAATCGCGGGGTTACGGAGCAGCAGATATACGAATATCAGCGCAAAAATAAAAACGATTTTATTGACATGCCTGATGAGAAAAACAAGTTGGCCCAGCTGATTAAAGATGGTCAAACTGATGCCAAGCATATAGCCGTATTAACCAGGCTCTTTGTTGGTGCGGGCGCTGAGCAGATAGCTAAATTTATTTCAGACTTCAAGCTGAATGCCGCGAATATCGGTAAGTTCATAAAAGAAGCGAATCTATCTAGCCGGGAAATCATTTTAGCTCAGCTGATTAATGACAATAAAATTACCAATGATGAGCTTGTAGGTGGGTTCCAGCAGGGGCACTTCAAAAAATTTAACTTCGTGGAACTGGTAGCTTTTACTAAGAAACTAAATCTGAAGGAGCCACAATTTATCACAAAATTAATGACCGGTAATTTACCAAATACATTTTCCAATGTAACAGTATCAAAAGTGCAATGTTTCGCTAATTTGAAAGATTTTGTTTCCCAGACTCAAATTAGTGAGCCGGAAACGCTTGGCAAGCTGATAAATAGTTTAGCGCTTTCAGGTTATTGTAACCAAAATGCTAAGGCAGTTATTGATGTTATCCGCAGTACTAAGATGCCAAAGACAGCAGCTGATTTGGCGTCATTTGTTAATCATTTAAAAATAACCAATGTAGATGTAATTTCGCAGATAGTAAAAGAATGTCTGGATATTAAGAACCCGATTGAAAATAATTCAGATTTATTGGCTGGAGCGGTTACTGAATTTATCGGCAACACTAATATACCGAGAGCAACCGATGGTTTGGTTCCGTTTATTGCGCGGAGTTTTGTAGACGATGACAATCTGAATTCATTTATTGATGGGATTGGGGTGGCTAACGGGCAGAAAGAAAAACTTCGGAATGAAATAGCTACGATGCAACACGGTAGTGTAGAGAATAATCAAACGAATAATATGCACAATGAAATCTCTACTCACCGCCGCCAACCAAATGTTTACGATGCTATTACGGATAAAGATTTGTAAATTTATTGCAATTGCAAAGTGAGATGATTTTACCGTTATCTACCAAAAATGCAGATAGTATTTTATGGCAGCTATGGTTATAATCTCGGGGTGTTGAACGAACCCTTGGTTGAACACTCCCTTGGCGGTTGCAATAAGTAAGCTGGTATTGCGACCGCTTTTTATATTTTATGATTGGTAAGCCAATTTATTTCACGGAAATTTAAAAATGTGGTTATTGATGATGCAATTGATGTGTGGTAATCCACCGGCAAATAATGAGGTTGTGTTGCCTAAAAAGAGCAATACCTCACTGACACAGGTGATGGAAAAAAATAATATTGTAAGCGGTAATAACTATAGTCATTATCTGACGTGGGATTTTCCGCTGGTCTGTGAACAATAATAAAACGATAATAAGAAATACGGCAATACTGTCAATTCTGCGATGGTTGTTATCTCAGAACTTAAGTTGATTTATGGATTGTGGTTAATATTAGTATGAGTATGAAATTAAGGAGCTGGTATGAAATGGATTCCGCGTACAGTGGATTATTTGGCACGAAATAAATATTTTGGCAAATTGGTTGAGGTCATAATCATGTTGAAGCGCTGCAAAATAATGGTACTGTTTTTGGTCGGTAATTGAGGTTGGCGGCATTCTTAGCCGTAAATTATTTAAATTTGACGATTTCGCGCGCTGATTGTTAGTGTGCTGCCGGTGTGCGACTACCAAAAGAATGGGATAGAAGATGAAGAAACTCGCAACCTGGCAATTAATTTTAATTTCTACCGGCGGAATGCTTGGCAGCGGTTGGCTGTTTTCGCCTTTTTATGGTGTGCAAACCGCCGGAACCGGTGTTATGCTGTCATGGCTGGTCACGGCATTATTAACCCTGATTATCGGTCTGACCTTTGCTGAAGTTGCTACGATGCTGCCGATTGTTGGTGGGGTGATGCGCTTTATCGGGGTAACCCACTCGCGTCCATTGGGATTTATCTTCATCGTTCTAGCGTGGATAAGCTATATAGTTTATTTACCATTGGAGGCGCAGTCGGCACTGCAATATTTGGGATTCTGGATCCCACAGTTAATTCACCATGACGCCACAGGCGTTTCCTTATCTGCTTTAGGGCTTTTTACCGCCTTTGCCATCATGATTTTTTTGACCTGGTTTAACACTCTTCATTTATCACGGGTTGCCAAGGCCAATTCGATTGTCAGTATCTGGAAACTGATAATTCCGGCAGCGATTGCGCTGGGAATGCTGCTTTATTACGGTAAAACCCAACATGTCATTAATAACCACAGCGTAACACATTTGGGTGTTGAACCAATCTTATTGGCGATCACCAGTTCCGGACTGGCATTTGCCTTTACCGGATTTCAGAATGGACTAATATTAGCCAATGGTTGTAAAAATCCCAAATTAGCTATTCCACTATCGGTCATTGCGCCGGTGGTGATTGGCTGGGCAATTTACAGCTTACTGTCATTGATGTTTATTGGCTGCTTACCGCATGAAAAAATGTCGCTAGTAACTGGAGTCGCGCCGCTCTTGGGACTGTTAAGTCTATTTGGGCTA
>CAZATM010000091.1:0-50247 GCA_964488065.1 uncultured Neisseria sp. | reverse complement strand
GTTCACTCATCAAATATGAACTATAAATTTCTGCATTGCATTTTGCAGTTGAGGGTTTGCTTTTCTTCTTCATCCAAGTTCCAAGGCGTTTTCGTAATATCAATCATAATATCATATCCGTTGTCAATGCGTAAGTTCTAGATAATTATAGACATAATATGTACCGCCACCAGATACTCCACCAACGTATAACGTTCCATTACTTAAGCCATTGACAACATAACTACCGGTGATATAAACATTATTTGTCGTACCAACTTGACGAATACCCGTTAGCCCGGTAGTACCACCAGTAGGAAGACTTCCGCTATAGTGTATATTGAATACTGCTGGAACTATTTGACGAGCTACCACTTGAACATGCTGATAGCAAGGTAGCACCTAAAATTGACAATAAAATAGTATTTCCTAATTTCATGTTTGTAACCTTTGAATAAGTTATAGCAGAACTGAGCAGTATTTGTTCTAGCATATGCGAAATCTTATTATGTCAAACTATCTTGCGGTACGCAATTTTTTACGAGTAAGTTGCCATTATTAGCGTTTTTCGTGTGGCAAAATTGCGACAATGCCAGCTGTGCGATCTTTTATCCAGATTTCAACGCAATTGTTAAAACTATTATGAGTCATTAGACTAGTTAGTTACTTAATAACCATTCTTTCGCCTGATAAGTACAAATATCATAAAATTTAGGTGACGATTAACTTTGGGTAAGCGGTTACAATGTTTCTGACATCGGTGATTTAAGTTAAAAAATTACAGCGGGATAAAGCGGTCGTTTTTGGTCGTCACCGACTGGATTATGATATAATTTAACCTTATTTCATAGGGGAAAAATCGATGAGTCAAATTCTAATAATTAAGCTGATTGTCACGATATTAGTAGTAGCAACCTTTGTCTATTTTTTAATAAATTTTAATCAAGCCAAAGAAGTGCTAAACTTTCGTCAAAAGTGGCAAACCGCGGTTACCGGTTTTGTGTCAACTTTTTTTGACACCTTTGGGATCGGTAGTTTTGCCTCCATTTTTGCCTTTCGCAATGCTTTTGGCTTAATGGACGATAATAAACGCTTCAATGGCTCAATGGTAGTGCAGGCAACCTTGCCGACGTTATTGCAATCAATATTATTTTTACAATTAGTTCAGATTGATGGCTTAACACTAATAACTGCTTGTGTCATGATTGCCTTGGGTGGGATAGTTTCCGGTTATTTTGTTAAATTTGTTACCCGCAATGCGATTTATAATGTGATGTTGCTGACTTTTATTATTACAGTGATTATCCTGATATTAAATTCGATGCATATGCTTAGTATCGGTGGTTCTTTAATTGAAGTACGGGGTGGCAAACTAATTGCTTTGGGTGTGGTAATGTTTCTTGCTGGATGTTTGCCGGCGTTTGGAGTTGGCTATTATTCAATTGTTTTGGTGGTGATTTTCTTGCTCGGCTTATCACCGGCTGTAGCATACCCAATTATGACAACTGCCAGTGCGGTACAAATGCCGATGACTGCGGTGCCAATGATTAAAAACCGCCAATATTATTCATGGAGTGCACTATTGATGGCTATTCCAGGTTGTATTGCGGTGATGATTGCTGCACCAATAATTTCCAAAGTAGATGCGTCATTCTTAAAATGGGTATTGTTAGTGGTGATATTCTATAATATCTGGACATTAATCAAAGCTAAAAAAGCCTTGTTGGTTAAATAAAATCACTAAACTCAATGAGTTATCACTAAAATGTAGAGGTGCGAATAATATCAGTTTTGATAAAAAAAGACCACTAACGTGGTCTTTTTTTATTGCCATTGGCGCGATTTTACCATCTTGGCAAAATTGAAACATAATATTGCCATGACGATACCGCAAATTAAATTTAGCAAAGTGAAACCAAAAATACTGTAACCAAATAGGCTACACAACTTGTTGAGAACTTCAAGTCCCAAAGCCAACATAGATGCCTGAATAATGTTTAGGGTAGCGGCACTCATGCTATTGGATTGTCCGGTGGCAGTAATTGCGATCCGGAAGATTGAGCCGTTAAATAAGCCAATCCCAAATGAAGCAATAAACATTCCCAAAATAAACATTAGGTGCGAGCTATAGCCGACAAATGAAATCAGCAAACCGATTCCTGCTAAGGCACTACCGCGGGTAATCAATTTATAAAAGCTAAAACGTCCGGCGGCAAATTGAATACTAATGCTACTAAGAATAAATCCACCAAACACCAGCGTTTGATAAACAACATATGCCGCATAGCTTTTGCCCATAATCTTCATTACCAGAATCGGTGCCAGGCCAATCCAGCTAATCATCGGTAGGCTGGCGATCGCGATAATAAATCCGCCTTGTATCAGCGTACGGGTAGCAATGATTTTTTTATAGGTGCCAATAACCTCGCTAAAGCTTTTTGCCGCTTCCGGTGGCTTGTTATTGGGCATGTTTTTAGCCAGTCCAATCAATGAGGTTATGGCTAAAATTGCGGTCACAATAAATACATAGCGCCAATCGGCAGCAACAATAATCGCACTGCCGATTACCGGTCCGATTAATGGTGCAAAGACACTAATATTTGCAACCAGAGAGCAGAGTTTGACCGCCATTTTGTCATCAAACAATTCGTGTATCATCGCATAACCGATGAAAATAAAACATAACCCCAGTCCTTGGAAATAGCGCGCAGCTAAAAACTGGTCTATATTTGTTACAAACGGAATAATCCCGCTGGCAATTAAAAATAACAAATTACCAAATAACAGGATATTGCGTTTTCCAAAACGGTCGCATAACGGACCCAAAAATATTTGTAGGCTACTGCCACCAATAATAAACAGTGATAATGATTTAGCAATATTCTCAACCGGGGCATTAAATTCATTAACTACCTGAATCATTCCCGGCATGATCATGTCATTGGCAATGTAACAGTTAAATTCAAAGATAATAAAAAATACGGCAAACAGGATGAGGGCTTTTTTATTATTCATATTGTCCTCCATGAAAAAGGACGAGATTATAACATATATTATGGATGAGATAAAATTATCTGGTGTTGAAACAAATATTTAAATTTTGAGTTCAAGTGCGAAATGCACAATTTAATATTTTCCGCTGTTTAGCGGGAATTAGTTTTTTGTTTATCCCGTAAAAAACTTCATGCGCTGTTTTGCCATTAAGGATTTTCCTCGGTAAGTGATTAATTTTGTATAACGGATTCTGTAATTCTTTTTCAGTAACTAAACTAAAGTCTGTACCTTTGGGAAAGTAACGCCGTATCATACCATTACCATGTTCATTACTTCCTCGTTGATAGCTTGATTAGGGATCAGCAAAATAGTATTGAGCATTTAATTCGCTGGCAATTGCTAAATGAAGCGCAAATTCTTTACCGTTATCAGACGTTATGGTTTTTATTTTTGTCTTATGCACCAGTAATATTTCCAATAGTTTAACTAATGTTTCATCACCAGTTTTATTCTTAACCAGCCGTGCCATGCTATAACGAGACTTACGTTCAACTCCGGTTATTATACCAGCCTTATTTAACGGACCAACCACGGAATCAATCTCTAAATCACCAATCCGACTACGGATTTCCACAATCTCGTCACGAGAGTGGATTGACTGCTTGTCGCTGATTATTTCTTTGCTTTGGGCTATTTTACGTTTGCGCTTTTTATGACCACGTGGCAATAGCTTGTACAGTATCCCACCACTAGCTGCGTCTTCTGCTATCCATTGATAAATCACTTCTACACTGGGTAATTTTATATCCGTACGCAATTCTGCTTTCAATCTTAGTACTAACGCATTAGGCGACCATGATTTATTAATCGCAAATTCTTGATACTGCTCCAAAATCAGCTGCTTTTGCTCATCGCTATAGAGGTAGCGTTTATTGCCATTTGATACTTTTTCCAAGCTGTGCCTATGTGCACTGGTTGCATCATAATTATCATAAGTAAAACCACGCTTTATTACTTCACGGTATATAGTTGATTGGCTTATTTCCAGTAGTTTAGCAATCTTTGGTAATTTCTTTGCCATGCTTAAACTCTCAATAAAACCACTAAATGGTAGTTTCAAGAGTGTTTCTAATCGAATACGTTTCTCTAATGTTAGTCTTTTTGCCATAGTGCCTCACAAAATGCAACCGATAGTTTAATCAATTTCTTTGCATTTCGCACTTGAACTCAGGAATTGAATAAAAAAGGGCACCGCGAACGGTGCCTTGGATGTGAAGAGAGAGCTGTTTAATCATCAAGACCTATTGACAACTATATAAGACCCAGGCATCTGCCCAAGCAGAGCCAGTGGCTGGTGCGTAGTATGATTCGGCAGTGCTATTACACCAACCGGCAATGTTACATTTATAGAGATTACCATCGCTGGCTTTGACGATTGAATTAGAAGTATAGCTGCCACGACCAGCCGGATATATTTGCGGAGCAGTCGGGCAAGTAGTTCCACTACTACCGCCTCCGCCGCCACTACTGCTACCTATGGTAGTTTGGGTAACTGCCGCAAAATTAATATTTAAATTGGTTGCCAGATTATTGATGGCGTCATCCAGCAATTTAAAGAATTTAGCCCGTGAAGTAGTATCTGATAGTGCCAGGAAGCCGGAGATACTTAATCCATTGCTGGCTAAAGCTGCCTCAAATGCGGCTTTACTATCCGCCGGTGCGATAAATACGTACTGTGATGACCCATTGATGTAAGCCAAAGTTCCCATCGCGTTTTGGAAGACAAATTCAACATCCTGCAAGCTGAAGTTAACAACATTGGTACCACTAATTGCGGCAGAGTTATAGGATTTTTGATTATAAACTTGATCCAGATAAATCCGCACCTGCCGTGGATAGATGATGAAGGTTGAGCCGATGGCTTCGTTGGTACCGATGGTAGTACGATAGAGACTATCGCTTAAAGTATAATCACCCATCGATAATACTTGGGTCATTTCCGGGCTAGTAGTATACATGCCGGCACAAATCCGGAAATAATCTTTGATGATAGTCGAATAAGTTCCGGCATTATAGGCGGCATTTAAGATCATATCATAGATATTATGGGCATAATCGGCTGACTGGCTTTGCGCAAGATTTGCCATACACTTGCTATAATAGGCATATTGCGGACCCCAGGTATCGGCATTATTCATTGCCAAACGATTCATGTCATTCAGATGGAAGTATGCCGCCGCCATTGGTCCAAAGAATTTATCATCTAAAGAATCCGGACCTTTGCTGCCGGTTTGAGTGCCGTTATCCTGCAATTCTACGCTGTAACCCAAGCCTTTTTGCAATGCCACAAAATTAACTAAACCGATGCCGGCAGAGGTTTCCAGCCGTTTGGCATAGTCATTGATTTGATATGGCCCGCCTTGTCCACCAGCCAAGAGCATAGCCCGCTCACCATCACCAGCGTTGATGAAATTACTGGTGCGGGTGTAACCGGCGGTATTAATGTTTTCCTGCAGCAATTGCGCTAACAAACTACCATAGATATAATCATGGTTAATTTTTATTGTTGGGGCTTTCTCATGAATCATCCGTCCCAATAATGCTCCAGCAACATAATTCGAGATTATTAGATCGGTATAGTTATTGGATAGTGTGAGCGTCTCAACATTGCCCGAACCATACGGTAGATTCAGGTGGTAATAAATTTTGCCGCTGGCAATACTTTGCGGATTAAAGTTTATGTGTTGCGGTAATCCTTGGGTTGCCGGTAACGGTGCAATCGTCGGTTGTGGAACCGGGCTTGCAGTTGGTATTGGACTTGGCGATGGATTCACTGTCGGTGATGGACTTGGTGATGGTAGTGGTGTAGTCGCAAACGCTGCAGTCAAGGTTAGATTTTTATTTACCAATTGGGTGGCAGATAATGGGTTAACCGAGTATCCACTAGCGCCAGCTGTCACAATATAGCCAAGATTGGTATTGTTCTCGATTTTATACACTGTAGCAGCATTCAATTGATCACTGTATTTGACATAATTATATTTTCCGGCGGCATCCTGAAAACTCACCCGTGCGCTATCATTGGCTTGTAAGCCGCTAATTTTAAGGGTGACATTACGTTTGGTGGTGGTTGATGCTTTAAATGGAATATTCAAAGTAGTTACCTGATTATTTTTAATTGCTAAAGTCGGCAAGCCGCTTTCAATATAAAATAATCCTGCCAGTGGATCGGCAATTCCAGCAACTTTTACCTTATAAGTATGAGTAGTATCGCTAATTGGCAGTTTGGCTGTGGTTGCCGAACCACCTTGTGGTATGTAGTAAGTTGCAACTACAGCGTTAGATTCTTTAGCGTTCAAAATTTCAATTTTTAGATTGTCGGTAAAGTTGGTAACATAATTTCCGACTTTTAAAATCGCGCTACCGGCTTTTGCTGCCGGCGTAGGACTTGCGGTTGGCACCGGTGATGGGCTAGGACTAGGAGCCACGCTTGGGCTTGGCGATGGGCTCGGAATTGGTGATGGAGTTGGCGACGGTGTCGGACTAGGTGAAGGGCTCGGGGCAGCACCATTTATTGACAAAGTGTTGTTGGCACTATCGGTATCAAAGGTGCCGGTATGAATATCTGCACCACCGCTGAACTGAATAGTTTGATCAGCGTGAATTACGCCGTCGTTGTCAGCTCCAAATGTTCCAACTGCTTTATTATTTCCACCATTACTTAAGCTTAGGGTATATTTAGCACCATTTATCCACCAGTTGGTAAGCGTTCCCAAATTTACGTAACTACCATTGGTGGTTTGTGATGTAAAGGTTAGCGTTTGTCCGGGCAGTTTAATATCGCTGCTGCAGGTATTGGTTATATCAATCGTTCCATTTACCCACCAGCCGGTTCCGGAGAATTTTACCTGTCCGGTTAAACAAGTAGAAGTGGCAAATAAGCTGGGTTCGCTGGAAGCGCTAGTTGTCGAGCTGGCTGGACTCGTGCCAACATTGTTACATCCGCTCATAGCGAATGCGGCGACAACTGCGTAAAGTAAAACATTTGGTTTCATGATGATTTCCTTCAAAGTTACTACAAATATTGGAATTAACTGCACATTAAATTAAACTGTTGGGATTTTAAATACCCGATGTTGGCATTGTAGCACTGTTGTTGTGGGCTTGAAAATGCAAAAACTGGCATATATATTTATGCCAGTTTTAGACTTGAAGATTACGGACTGAATGTGTTAACTACTGAGGTTATGCCCAGATCTATTTTTTTGCGCCAAGTTACTGAGGTTGATGATTTTGTGCGCTGAAGAGTACAGATAAAATCAGCGAGCCATGAGAAAAAATCAAGAACTTAGCGCTAAAGTAACTTTGTTGGATAATATCAATTAATTATTCTCGGTTAACGTGGTAGTTAAGATTTCATCTCGATAGGGCATGGAGGTTTGGGTTCCTAGCCGTGTGACCGAAATCGCTGCGGTCTTTTGTCCATAACGGATGGCAGAAATCTCATCTTCACCAAGTGAGAGAGCGGTTACAAAGCCACCATTGAAAGTGTCGCCGGCACCAGTAGTATCCAGTGCGTTGACTTTAAAGCCGGTTACCAGTTGCGAACTGTTGGCATTGGCAAAATAAACTCCACGGGCTCCCAAAGTAATAATGACATTTTTTACGCCACGGCTTAAAAACCATTGTGCTGCTGTTGCTGCTGATTGTTCATCGCTGACATTAATTCCGGTGAGAATTTCGGCTTCGGTTTCATTTGGCGTTATATAGTCCAATTTTGCCAAATAGTGTTCAGGGATTATTTGTGCCGGTGCTGGATTAAGAATTATGGTTTTTTGTGCTGCAAAAGCCAGATCAATTGCTGTGAGAACCGATTCCAGCGGGACTTCCAATTGCAATAATAAAATATCACAATTTTCAATTTCTTCATGAGCTTTGGCAACTACTTCCGGGGTTAGCAATAAATTGGCTTCCGGCGCGACAGCAATCAAATTGTGTCCGGCACTATCGACCATGATTTGTGCTAATCCAGTTGGTTCACCAGCTAAAACGGAAATTTTACTGATATCAATCCCGTCTTTAGCATATGACTCCAGTGCCATTTTGCCAAAGGCATCATCACCAACACAGGCAATAAATTTAACCGCGCCACCACTGCGTTTGGCGGCTACTGCTTGATTAGCGCCTTTTCCGCCGCAAGCAATATGGCATTTTCCGCCCAAAACGGTTTCGCCTACTTTGGGCATATGCGGTACTTGAATCAGGACATCAGTATTACTGCTGCCAATTACCAGAATTTTTTTAGTCATATTAGACCACCTTTGAAAGAATAATTAATATCAATCCGCATAAATAACAGAGGAACATCAGGGTTAAGCGCCAATTGGTTCCAGTTGGTGCATTTTTGAATTCTTTCCAGACAAATACGCCCCATAATGCGGCAATCATGGTCGCACCTTGTCCCAAACCATAAGAAATCGCAAAACCGGCTTTATCTGCCGCCAATAGGCTTAATAATGTGCCAATTGCCCAAATTGCGCCGCCTAAAATACCAACCAAATGGGCTCCAAATGATAGTTTTGCATAGCTGTATCCAGTCAGGGGGTTGCCGCTTAGCGGTTTTTTTATCATCCAAGTATTAAAAATTAAGCTTGAGATTACAATACCCAGCGAGAAAATTACGCTGGCAGTGTAAGGGGTTAGTTTACCAATTTCCGGGTTGCTAAAATCACTACTCATTGAGGCGGCGATGAAACGGAAGAATAAACCCATTAAAATTCCTGAAATCAATGAGATGATGATTCCGCCTTTACCGCCTTTTTCGCCGCTTTTATTCATGCGGGCATAAGCATTAGCTGAAAAAATCATTGCAAAAACTACCAGAATTACGCCAACTGTTAATAGCTGTGGATTACCCAGCGGTTGTGCCAGATAATTGATAATTACCCCCAATACCAGTGCCAGTCCAATTGCAATTGGAAAGGCGACACTCATTCCGGCAATATCAATTGCCGCGACCAAGAGTAAATTGGCTAGATTAAAAATTACGCCGCTTAAAAATGCCAGTCCCATATTACCACTTTGCGCTTGTAACAAATCCGGTAAAAAACTGCGACCCAGTTCGCCATGGCTGCCTAGAGTTAATGCCGCCAGCAATGACAGAATTAATACGCCCAAGCCGTAATCCCAATAAAATAGCTGGAACGGGGTGGTGGTCAATTTTTGAGTGTTTGCCCACGAGCCCCAACAAATCATGGTGATAATACACATGAATACGGCAATCCCGTAGCTACCAATAGTAAACATGATAAATCCTTTTATAAAATAAGGACAATATTGTAACACATAATGGCTGGTAAAACTAAACCCCGCAATGATAGCGGGGTTTTAGATTAAGCTAGTTTGGCTTGGAGGTTTTTATCCAACGCATCCAAAAAGTCTTCGGTATAGAGATATTGATCTGGGGTAACTTTGTTACCATGAATACATACTGCTAAATCCTTGGTCATTTTGCCGGACTCAACTGTTTCAACACAAACTTGCTCTAACGTATTACAGAAGTTAATCAATTGTTGATTATTGTCAAGTTTACCGCGATGAGCCAAGCCTCGCGTCCAGGCAAAGATTGAAGCAATCGGATTGGTTGAAGTTTTTTTACCAGCTTGATGATCGCGATAATGACGGGTAACCGTTCCATGCGCAGCTTCGGCTTCCATAGTTTTACCATCAGGAGTGATCAATACCGAGGTCATTAAACCTAATGAGCCAAATCCTTGGGCAACCGTGTCAGATTGGACATCGCCATCATAGTTTTTGCATGCCCAAACAAAATTACCGTTCCATTTAAGTGCTGAGGCAACCATGTCATCAATCAAACGATGCTCATAGCTGATTCCGGCAGCTTCAAATTTAGCCTTGTAATCTGCTACGTAAATCTCTTGGAAAATATCTTTGAAGCGTCCGTCATATTTTTTTAGGATGGTATTTTTGGTCGATAAGTAAAGCGGCCATTGTTTAGTTAATGCCATATTGAAGCAGGCATGCGCAAAACCACGAATTGATTCATCGGTATTGTACATTCCCATTGCCACCCCGTCGCCTTGATAATCATAAACTTCATGGGTTTCAGCAGTGCCGTTTTCTGGGGTAAAAGTAATAGTCAGTTTGCCTTTGCCTTTGGTCACAAAATCAACCGCTTTATATTGATCGGCATGGGCATGACGGCCAATTACAATTGGAGCAGTCCAGTTTGGTACTAAACGCGGCACATTTTTGCAAATGATTGGTTCACGGAACACCGTCCCATCCAAGATATTGCGGATGGTTCCATTGGGTGATTTCCACATTTTTTTAAGGTTAAACTCAGTAACCCGTGCTTCATCAGGTGTAATGGTGGCACATTTAATTCCAACGTTATATTTTTTAATTGCGTGCGCCGAGTCAATGGTTACTTGATCGTCGGTTAAATCACGATTTTCCATTCCCAAATCATAATATTTTATTTCAACATCAACATACGGTAAAATTAGTTTTTCTTTAATGAATTTCCAGATAATCCGCGTCATTTCGTCGCCGTCAAGTTCCACAACCGGGTTAGCCACTTTGATTTTTTGCATTTGAAATATCCTTATTAAATAAAGCGCCAAAATTATAGCACAGTAGGTTTTAATAATAGCACTATTATTGGCGGTGTTATTGTTGTGCTTATTCCCACGCGCGGTTTTTATAGCGATTGGCGAATTTGAGGTTGATGAAAAGGGCAATAGTTCCAGCCGCTAAACAACTGATCGTGAAACTGAGGGCGGAGTAGTCAAATTTGGCACAAAACCAGTCGCTGAATTCAATCCCTACCGCAAAAGCTAAAGTTTGAGTAAACGTCATCACTGATGCAGCCATGCTTTGCGAAACCGCTTTATTGCTCATGATAATCCGAATGATACTACCATTTGCCAATCCTAAACCAAGACTGTAAAAAAATAGTCCGATGGATAATAACGCAATTGAAAAATGCAGACAGAAACTGATCAAAGTTCCGGCAAAAGCAATGTAAACCCCGCGGCGAATTAGCTGGTGTAGCTTCCAGCGTCCGGCTAAAAATTGCATTGCAATACTTGAAATTACCAACCCGCCAAGGCTGATAATTTGATAGATGATATATGAACTGTAGCCTAATTTGAGGTAATGCAATATCAAATTGGGAGCTAGACCAATCCAAATTAATAATGGCATAGCTCCGGCAATGGTGCAAAATATTCCCAGAATAAAATTTGGGCTGACAAGAATTTCGCGGTAATGTTTCAAAATTGGAATTAACTGCATCTTCTGGATTTTTGGCGTACTTTCAGGAGCAAAGTAGAATAAGCCAACTAAGCTAATCGAACCAAGAACTCCAGTTACTGCAAAAATATAGTGCCAATTGGCAAAGCTGATGATTATTCCCCCAATTAATGGTCCAACTAACGGTGCCAAAATTGAAATATTTCCCATGATCGCAATGGTGCGAACCGCATCTTTATCATTGAATTTTTCATGAATCAGAGCATAACCCATAGCAATAAATGCCATTCCACTGCCTTGCAGCCAGCGCCCGATCATAAATTGTCCGATACTCATGCTGGTAGCGATAAGCAAGGTGAAAATCAAAAACGAAAAATTACCATAGAGGATAATTTTGCGGTTGCCAAAGCGCTCGGACAGCGGGCCCAGTCCGAGTTGCACTACGCATTCCCCAAGCATATACAGACTCAGCGACAGTGCAACATAGCTTAGTGGCGCATTAAATTGATTTACCACCGCAATCATCCCGGGCATAATCATGTCGTTGGCAGAGTAGGTGGTAAATTCGTAGAGAACCAGAAAAAATGCAAAAAAATACAGTTTACGCATTTATGCTCTAATCAAGGTAAATCTTCCGCCCGATTTGGATATCATTGGCGGTAATGTTGTTAAGCGTAGTTAACTGTGCTGGCGTTTGATTGCTGCGCTTGGCAAGATTATAGAGTGTATCACCCTTTTCAACGATGATATAGTGGCGACCGCTGGCATCAGTCTGTACCCGTGCGGCGAGCGCCGGATAATTACCGGTAGATTTTGCTATTGCCGGAGTTTCGTCAGCTGAGACGGTGTTTGTTGCGCCGGAAGGTGCACTATTGTTTATCCGAACTTTTGTTGGAGTATCCTGCATCGGTGCGACGACGGTTTCATCGCTGACATTGGCTGTCAATGAATCAGCACGAGATAATGGTGCGGCAGTAACTGGTGCCACTGGTTGTGGTGCGACATTTTGTGGCATATTGGAAGCGGTGCTGGAACTATTAAACCATGCACAACCTGAAAGAGTCAATAATACAGAACTAATTAGTAGTGATTTTTTCATGATGATTTTGTATCGATAAAAGATTATAAAAGATTTTGATTATAGCATATTTCAGATAGCGGCGTTTTGTTGTGTGAGTATTTTTGTAATTCTAGATTGGTTATAACATGCTAAAATTGCGCTAAATATCAGGGTGAGTAAACTATGAAAAAATTCATTTTATGTGTGGCCGGCGTTTTTATGGCAGCAAGTTGTTTTGCTGGATCAGAAGATATGGCAAAGGATATTTTGGTGCAGATTATTCATGGACCGGTTAATTCCAATCCCAATTTGGATGAAATTACCGCTGATAAAACCGTTGTATTGTCATTAAGAGCCGCGATTGTTACTTTGACCTGTGCGCAAAATTATCGTGGTGAATCGGCAGCGATTGACAAATGCTTGAGTTCTAAGCAACCAAGCGATAAAACTTTGGGATCGCAAAACTCACTATCGGTTGATGTTGGCAAAACCGCGGCTTTTTCAGCGATGAATGGACATCAGGAGCTCAAAACCGATAATTACGCCCAGGTGGTAAATTTTCTTGAAGTCTATAAAAGCAATTTAATCCGCCGAGGGATGACTAATGCCAGTGATTCGCTAGCCGGTCAACTACAAAATTAAAATAAACCAAAGCCCGAGATGGTTCCCATCTCGGGCTTTGGTTTTGATGAATGAAGAATTTATATGCTTGTGTCCACCACCTCAATCGTTAACTAAATGCAATCTGTTTGTCTTTTACGTCAACCAAAATAGTTTGTTCCGGTAGATAATTACCACCCAAGATCGCCTTGGCTAATGGATTTTCAATATATTGCTGAATCGCCCGTTTTAGCGGTCGCGCTCCATAGACCGGGTCAAAACCAACTTGTGCTAATAAATCCAACGCCTCGCCGCTGACTTGCAAATTCAAATCCATCTTACTCAAACGAATTTCTAGGCGTTTCAGTTGAATCTTGGCAATCTGGCGAATTTGTGCTTGATCCAGACCGTGGAAGACCACTACTTCATCGACCCGATTGACAAATTCTGGGCGGAAGTAATTTTTCAGTTCTTCCATTACCGTGGCTTTGATTGCCTCATACGGTTCATGGCTCATGCTTTGAATTTGCTGTGAACCGATGTTGGAAGTCATTACCACTACGGTATTGCTGAAATCAACCGTGCGACCTTGACCATCGGTCAATCGTCCGTCATCCAAAACCTGCAATAAGATATTGAAGACATCCGGATGTGCTTTTTCGACCTCATCCAGCAAAATCACACTATAAGGTTTACGCCGTACTTGTTCGGTCAGATAACCGCCTTCTTCATAGCCGACATATCCCGGAGGTGCACCCACCAAGCGTGAAACACTGTGTTTTTCCATATATTCCGACATGTCTATCCGAATTAAATGTTCTTTGCTGTCGAATAAAAATCCGGCTAAGGCTTTACAGAGTTCAGTTTTACCGACTCCGGTTGGACCCAAAAAGAGGAATGAGCCATAAGGTTTATTCGGATCGGATAGACCAGAACGTGAACGACGAATGGCATCGGCAATTGCAGTAACCGCTTGGTTTTGTCCAATTACTTTTTCATGGAGTTTATCTTCCATTAAGAGCAATTTATCTTTTTCACCTTGCATCATCTTAGATACCGGGATTCCAGTGGCGCGGGATACAACTTCGGCAATCTCTTCGGCACCAACTTCAGTACGCAAGAGTTGCATTTGTTTATGTTCACCTTTTTCAGCCTGATGTAAGCGGTTGGTTAAATCCGGTAATTTGCCGTATTCTAACTCGGCCACTTTTTGCCAGTCGCCTTTGCGTTTGTAACTCTCGATTTCAGATTTCAATTTGTCAATTTCATCTTTAATCGACTGAGCACCTTGCACCATAGCTTTTTCATTATTCCAGATTTCTTCCAAATCGGCGTATTCTTTACCCAGCGTGGCAATTTCTTCCTCAATAATTTCAAGGCGTTTTTTGCTGGCCTCGTCGGATTCTTTTTTAACCGCTTCACGTTCAATTTTGAGTTGAATTAGCCGCCGTTCGAGTTTATCCATGCTTTCGGGTTTAGAATCAATTTCCATTTTAATCCGTGAGGCCGCTTCATCAATTAAATCAATCGCTTTATCCGGTAAAAAGCGGTCGGTTATATAACGATTAGATAATTCTGCCGCCGCCACGATTGCCGGATCGGTAATTTCCACGCCATGGTGAATTTCATATTTTTCCTGCAAGCCGCGTAAAATTGCAATCGTATCTTCAACGCTTGGTTCACCCACCAAGACTTTTTGGAAACGCCGTTCTAACGCTGGATCTTTTTCAATGTATTTACGATATTCATCCAAGGTAGTAGCACCAATACAATGCAATTCACCGCGCGAAAGAGCGGGCTTTAACATATTACCAGCATCCATTGCGCCCTCAGCCTTACCTGCGCCAACCAAGGTATGAATTTCATCAATGAAAATCAAAGTTTGACCTTCATCTTGAGCTAATTCGTTTAACACGGCTTTGAGGCGCTCTTCAAATTCACCGCGGTATTTGGCACCTGCCAATAATGATGCTAAATCCAGCACTAACAAGCGTTTGTTTTTTAATCCTTCGGGGACTTCGCCATTGACAATCCGTTGTGCCAAGCCTTCGACGATCGCGGTTTTACCCACCCCCGGTTCACCGATTAAGACCGGATTATTTTTGGTACGGCGTTGTAAGACTTGAATTGCTCGGCGAATTTCATCATCGCGTCCGATTACCGGATCGAGTTTGCCGATGCGTGCGCGTTCGGTCAAATCGACAGTGTATTTTTTTAAAGCTTCTCGTTGTTCTTCCGAATCGGCATTGTCAACCATTTTGCCACCACGCACATCCATGATAACTTTGTTGATGTCGGCACTCTTGACGTTGAACTGTTTTAAAATTTTTCCGGTATCACCTTTGTCTTCAATGGCTGCGAGCAAAAATAATTCGGAAGCAATATAGCTGTCCTGCAATTTGGCGGCAATTTTTTCGGTGACATTGAGTAAATTAGTTAAGTCACGGGAGACTGAAATTTCGCCAGCGGTTCCGGATACTTTTGGTAAGCGCGAAATTGATAAATTTAGTTCCTGTTTTAACGGGGCAATATTGACCCCAACTTTAGCTAATATGCTGGCAATAGTTGAATTTTCTTCATTGAGCATTGCTAGCAATAAGTGCTGTGGTTCAATATAGGCATTGTCCTGAGCTAATGCCAGCGACTGAGCTTCTTGCAATGCCGTCTGAAATTTGGTAGTAAGTTTGTCAAAGCGCATAATATTGTTCTCCATTTCAATTAACGATTCCACTAGAGTTATTTGTATAACTCGTGGTAATCAAGATTGTTATGTCGTATATATATGGTCGGTAAAATGGATTTCAATAGCGGATGAAAAATAATTTAGTAAAATCTAAATTAGCGTATTTTTACTAGAGCTCGCTAAGAGGAAACATGAATTCACCAAATAAGCTAAAGGGGAGCTTTTTGTGATAGCCTTGAGCGTGAGCTTTTTCTTTTAGGGCTTCTAGATTTATAACATTGAATTGTGGGTATAATTTGCGGCTGATGGTTTTGGCAATAATTCCTTTGGTATAAATTTTGCGATTAGTCAGGCTTAATAATTCGGCAATTTGTTCGTAGTTGGAACAATGAAAGAGCAAAAATAAAACCTCCTGCTCAAATTGCTGCTGGGCATTATTCTCAGAAATTATCTCGACTTCGCGATGATGACTGGATAGGGAGATTAGTTTATCCAGACGATAAAATGCCAGCGGGAAATTGGGTTTCTCGCCACTAACTTTATAGCCAATGACATTTTTGGTTGCCTGATTAATCAAGGGTTGATAGGTTTGAATGATCAGCCAGTATTCCGGAATCCGTGAAAAGCGTAATGAAAGCCAATGTGAGGTTTTTTTGCTATTGAAGCAATTGGTCAGTGCTTGTTGAACAATTTCAATTCGCCACGGTGATTTGGCGAGATCAGGAATCAATTTACGACCCAAAAAACTACCGCCATCGGTTTGTGTTAATAATGCCGATTTGCCATCTTCATACAAGATGTTATATTCAAGATCAACAATAGCCACCAAACGATTTTCGTCAATGTTTTGGTGGTAGCTTATTACCGATTCAAGTGCTTCACGATCATTCATCTGAAATATCCGCTTAATTAGAGAAGATTTAAATCATACATGAACTCACCTAGCAAACCAACCGGAATTTTTTTGTGGTAACCTTGTTCATGGGCTTTTTGTTTGAGAGCCTCCAGATTTAGTACATCAAATTTAGGATAGATTTTACGAGTGACGATTTTTGAAACCATAAAGCGGGTAATCTTGCGCCCATTGGTTAACGATAATAATTCGGCAATCCGTTGGTAATTATCACAGTGGAAGAGTAAAAACAATATCGCGTCTTCCTGCAATTGTTCCTCGCTGGCACTATCCAGCGGTGGTTTATTTTCATAATGGGAAGATTGAATGATTTTTTCTAAATTATAGAAATTTAGCGGAAAATCTGGTAGGACTCCGGTAATCTTAAAACCAATTACATTATCGGTATCTGGATTTATTAGTGGGGCATAGGTCAATATTATCAACCAATAAGTAGTTTGCCGCGAAAAACGTAATGAGAGCAGGCGTTGTGGTTTACGTAGTTGCTGGCATTTGTTTAAGGCTTCCGCCACAATGTCGCTGCGCCAGGTTGTTGATGAAATATCCGGGTAAATCTTGCGCCCCAAAAAGCTGCCACCTTCGGTGTTGGTCAACTTTGCCGAAATGCCATCCTCTGCCAGCACGGTATAATCCAACGCGGTAATTACCCCCATCTGGTTTTCAAATTCTTTTTGGTGATAGTTAACTATTTTATTGAGCGCTTCCTGATCAGTCACAACATACTCCTAAGCTATTCGGTAATTAAACCGGAGTTTAATTTTACCACTATTCGAGATGTGCTGTAATTCTAATTAGGCGAAATTGACAGAAATATGGGGTGAGATAAAAAAAGATACCGGTCTAAAAGACCGGTAATACGGAGCAAATAAGGGTCTTATCATGTGAATTGATTCACCCCGCTATTATATTTGAAATAATCACCTAAAGTTGTACACATTTGTGGACAACTTAAAAAACATGTATTATAGTCAAATTATTTACATAATTATCCGGTGATATCTAAATTTTATCAAAGTAGTGTTGCATTTATTAACATTAATTAAATCAAACTGATGCGGCAAAAATGCTTTTGCAAATAGCCATAATGTGAAAAATGATTGAAGTTTTGTCAAAATTTAATTTACAATCGATGGTGTGGAACTGGATTTGTTCTCCTGCTTGCGCGGTTCCATTTTTTGTTTGCAGCTAAACGGAGTCCCATTTGATATTCAGTCTTATGGATAGAGTTAATCAAGTCTTGCTTCACATCAACTGCATACACAAAATACAAAATCACTGGTAAATTAATTTTTAGTATTGAAGAAGATACATTCTATGTATTACTTCAGTTGGCTAGATAGTTTGTTAAAGGTATGTGCTATGAAAAAATATATATTTGGATTGTTATCAGGTGTCTTAATCATAAACTCTTATGCTGTAGAAACTATTACTATTGGAGCATCTTCGGTGCCCCATGCTGAAATGTTGCGCTTTATTAAACCCCAGCTGGCAAAAGAAGGGTATAACCTACAAATTACGGAGCTCAGCGATTATCTAACTCCCAATATCGCAGTTATTCAAAAGCAGTTGGACGCTAATTTTTTTCAAACCAAACCATATTTGATCCAGTACAATCAAGACCATGGGAGCAAGCTAGTTGATTTAGTTAATGTTCATTTGGAACCGATGGGGGTGTATGCCAATCAAAGTGAAGCCGCATTCATTAAGAGCAAAAAACCACAAGATTTGCTAAAAAATAGCAAGGTCGCCATTCCCAATGATCCTTCAAATGAAGAACGCGCACTTGGCATTTTACAGGACTATAAAATATTAAAAATAAAGGCTGGTGTTAAGTTGCCAACGAAAAAAGATATAGTTGAAAATCCATATAACATTACAATTGTTGAAACCGATCCAGCCATGTTGCCGCGGGTGCTTAAAGGCAATCAGGTGAATCTGGCGGTAATTAATTCCAATATTGCATTGCAATCGGGATTAAACCCACTCAAGGACTCTGTATTGACTGAGAAATCCAGCAGCCAGTTTGCTAATTTGGTAGCTGTTCGTCCTGAGGAAGTAAATGAACCCAAAATGAAAGCTTTGGCTAAAGCATTAACATCACCAGCGATGAAGAAATTTATTCAACAACAATATCATGGTGCGGTAGTACCAGTTTTCTAAGGGACAATAATAATGAAAAATAAGTTATGGCTTTTTCCTGCAATCTTTGCTATTGGTGCATGCTCCCAACAAGCACAACCAGCAACTCATCCATCGGATACTATTCGCATTGCTCTGGGTGCTGCACCGGGTGCGTTGGATCCTACTTTAATTTATGATCTTGAGGGCAAACGGGTTTTAGATGATTTATTTGCCGGATTGGTTGATTATGATAACTCTAACCATCCGATTCCCGGATTGGCTGAGAAATGGGAAATTTCGCCGGATGGTAAAACCTATACCTTTTACTTGCGGAAAAATTTGCATTTTTCGGATGGTAGTCCATTAACCGCCAAGGATGTCATTAATTCCTATTACCGGCTGGCAGAACCGGTAAATCATGCGGGCTATGCTTATTTGCTGAAAAACCTTACTAACGGTGCTGAGGTTATTAGCGGTAAAATAGCACTATCGGCGCTAGGAATTAAAGCGATTGATGATAAGATTATCATGACCTTGGTCAAGCCCAATAATAACTGGCTGGATATCTTGACCTTGCCGTGCTTTTTTGTGGTGAAAACCGATGTAATTGCCAAATACGGCTCGGATTGGCTTGATCCGCAACATATTGTAACCAGCGGTGCGTATATGCTGGCAAATAACGTGACCAATGGTATTATTGATTTACGCAAAAATCAGTATTACTATGCGACCAATCAGGTGCGAATTGCTAAAGTTGAATTTCAGACGATGGCGAATCGTAGCAGTGAATTTAATTCTTACCGTAGTGGCAGTCTCGATATTACCTCGGCAGTACCAATGGATTTGACTCCAGATATTCGTACTGAATATAAAGACCAATTTAAACGCGGGCAAAATGAAGCGTTGGTTTATTACGATTTTAATAATAACGATCCGATTTTAAAAAATAATCTCAAACTCCGGCAGGCGCTATCAATGGCTATTGATCGGGAAATATTGGTGAATAAAATCATCAACGATGAAAAGAGATCGCCTTTATATTCAACGGTAACACCAACAATTGATGGCGGTGCTTACGCTATGGTGGGTTATGACTGGCAGTCGTTGCCACGTGATGAACAGGTAAAATTGGCGCAGAGGCTTTACCATGAGGCGGGCTATGACAGCACGCATCCATTGTCGCTAACGATTACCTATAATACCGATGAAGGAAATAAAAAACGGACCTTGGCGATCGCTTCAATGTGGCAGAGTGTTTTGGGGGTGAAAGTAGAAGTTGCCAATCAGGAATGGAAGACTTTCTTGGAAACCAGACGCCGGGCAAATTACCAGATTGCACGTGATGGGACTAACGCTGATTATAATTCGGTAGAGGCGTACGCGCAGATGTATGTTTGCGGCAGCTCGCAAAATAATTCTCATTATTGTAATCCGGAGTATAATAAGCTTATCCAAGTTGCCGAGAATACCACCGATAAGGCATTGCGAGTGAAAATTTATACTCAGGCACTAACATTGGCTTTAAATGATTACCCGATTATTCCGCTTTATCAACCAACTTACACTCGATTGGTTAAACCGTATGTAGCTGGTTATAATCCCGAAAGTAATCATTTGGATCGCTATCAGTCCAAGTGGTTAAGTTTGAAGTAGCTAAATGTGATTAAGTTATTTATTGGAGAAGTCGGTTTAATGGTTGATGATTGTTTTTATTGGAAATTTTGTTTAAATAAATTGGCGGTGTGCAAATATCTAGCAGGAATTTAAAACACTGGTGGGTCGTGTCGGGTTCGAACCGACGACCAACGGATTAAGAGTCCGCTGCTCTACCAACTGAGCTAACCACCCACAAGATAATTGAGGTGATTATTGTAACATAATCACCATCAAAAATAGCAATTAAACTTTGAAACAGCTAACTAATCGTCCGTGCGAGAATTTTTCTTCCGGACGAGCGCGCTTGCAATTTTCATCTGCCAATGGGCAACGAGTACTAAAAACACACCCTTGTGGTGGATTTACCGGTGAGGGCAAATCACCTTCTAAGAAACTGCGTTCTTTAGCTTTTTCAATTTCCGGATTGGCGACCGGAACCGCGGATAACAAGGCTTTGGTATATGGATGCTGTGGGTTGTGATAAATTTGTTCCTTATCTCCCAATTCCATGATCTTGCCCAAATACATAACCAAAATTCGATTGCTGATGTGTTTAATTACTCCCAAATCGTGAGAAATAAACAAAATCGTCAGCTTCAGTTTTTGTTGCAGTTCTTGCAATAAATTGATAATCTGTGCTTTGATTGAAACATCCAAAGCGCTGACCGATTCATCACAAATCAGTACTTTTGGTTCAAGAATCAGGGCACGGGCAATCCCGATCCGCTGACATTGACCGCCGGAAAATTCAAGTGGATAACGATTAACCTGATTATGGCTTAAACCAACCAGTTTCATCGTTGCCAGAACTTTTTCCATAACCGTGGCTTTCTTCATTTGCGGATAGAGTGTTACCAATGGTTCAGCGATAATTTCGGCAACCGTCATCCGCGGGTCAAGCGCGGCAACTGGATCCTGAAAAATAAATTGTACCTGTTTGTGAACTTCATTCCATTCCCGTGCCGAGGCTTTAGCTAAATCAATTTTATTGCCAAAAAGAGCTGCTCCGGCAGTAATAGGATTAAGTCCGCATAATGCACGGGCAAGTGATGATTTGCCACAGCCGGATTCACCAACAATTCCCAAGGTTTCGCCTTCAATGACATCAAAAGAAACACCATCGACGGCATGGACAGTTTTATGGGCTTTGAACCAGCCGCCGCTGAGATTGAAATGTACTTTTAATTGGTTCACGCTAAGGATTTTATTCATGATTGATCTCCTTTAGGTAACAAGGTACATTTCATCACATGGCGCGGTGCAATTTTGCGTAACGGAATTTCGCCACGACAGGCTACGCTCACAAAGTCACAACGTTCCTGAAACGGACAACCGACTGGTAAATGCAGGAGATTGGGCGGTTCACCGGGGATGGTTTTTAACATGGTATCATTGGTCTCCAAATCGGGAATTGTCCCCAATAGTGCGCGGGTGTACGGGTGTTCGGGATCATTAAAAACCTGTCCGATCGTTGCGGTTTCCATCAGCCAACCACCATACATTACGTTAATCCGGTCGCAGATGTTGGCAACTACGCCCATGTCATGAGTAATAAAAATTACCGACATATTTAATTCTTGTTTGAGTTCTTTTAACAGCTCAAGAATTTGCGCCTGAACCGTAACATCCAGTGCCGTAGTAGGTTCATCGGCAATCAGTAATTTGGGACGGGTAAGTAATGACATGGCTATCATTACCCGCTGGCGCATTCCGCCGGAAAATTCGTGTGGGTACAGATGAATCCGGTTTTTGGCATCGGGGATTTTAACCCGATCAAGCATTTTTATTGATTCTGCCAATGCCTCTTGGTATTTCATTCCTTTGTGTAACATTAGAACTTCAGTCATCTGACTACTGATTTTTAGATATGGATTCAATGAAGTCATCGGATCTTGGAAAATCATGGCAATTTGATCACCACGGATTTTATTTAATTTAGCTGTCGATAAACCAATTAGCTCCTGCCCGATAAATTTTACCGAGCCGGAAACCTTACCGTTATTCGCTAGTAATCCCATCAGTGCGAGCATTGTTTGACTTTTACCGGAGCCAGATTCGCCGACAATGCCGATGATTTCGCTATTATAAACTTTAAATGACAATCCGTTTACCGCCCGAACCATCCCATCCTGTACTTTAAATTCGACATTTAAGTCGCGCACGACCAATAACGGTTCATCATTATTTGCCATCGGTGGCGTGATATTTTTCTCTGCCATGTGGAGCTCCACAAAATTAAAATTTTATATCTGTTATTAATGTTCTATAAAAAATCTATACTCGCAGTATTTGATTCGTGGACGCGGAATATTGAAAAAAAGACGAGGATGTGTACAATGTAGTACATGACGAGTCTTTTTTGAGATATGACAATGTCCAAGATTCAAAGACCAAGAGTATGCTATCGCGGGTCAAGCGCATCACGTAACCCATTGGTAAAAAAAGCAAATGACAGCAGGGTGATAATCATCAATCCCGCCGGACAGAGTAACAGCCACCACGCTTGCATATTTTGTGCGCCATCAGAAATCAGCATCCCCCATGAAGTCATTGGTTCAGTTACACCCAAGCCAAAAAAGCTCAACACCGCAGAGAGAACGATCATATTCGGAACGGTTAACGCAGCATAAACAATTACTACCCCTAGTAAGTTGGGAATAACGTGACGGGTAATAATTTTGAAATTACTGACTCCGCCAATTTTTGCCGCTTCGACGTACTCCTTATGTTTGATGCTCAAAGTTTGACCGCGGACGATTCGCGACATGTCCAGCCACGAAATTGCCGCAATTGCGACAAATGACAGCGCCATGCTATTACCAAAGAGCGTAATCAATAAAATACAGAAAAACAGAAATGGAATACCGTATAAGACATCGACAACCCGCATCATTACAGTATCAACTTTGCCGCCAACATAACCGGCAACCGCGCCATAAAAAATTCCGACCAATAGCACCACAAAGGCTGCGGCAAAGGCAATTTCAAAAGTTATCCGCCCGCCAATAAAACAGCGGACAAATAAATCGCGCCCAAGGCTATCGGTGCCAAACCAGTGTTGTCCATTGGGGGCTTGTAAGAGTGCGCTCCAATCGGTTTTATAGTAGGGGATAGAACTAAACATCGGTTGGAAAATACACATTAATGCCAGAATGACAATAATCAAGCCGCTGGTCATCGCCAATTTATTGCGGCGTAAACGAATAAACACACTTAGCCAGAACCCGCGGGTTTTGGGTGTATCGAGATTGAGGTTTTTACTGTTAAATAACATATCGGCTCCTATTGCTTGATTTTCGGGTCAAGCACCATATACAATAAATCCACGATTACATTGAAAATTATTGTTAGGGTACTACCTAAAATCGTAATTGCCATAATCATATTGTAGTCGCGATTGGTTGCGGCATTGGTAGTTAACACCCCCAAGCCCGGCAAGGTAAAGATTTGCTCGGTAACGACTGCGCCAACCAAAATTCCGGCAAACATTGGACCCAGTAACGAAATTACCGGTAATAAGGTTGGACGGATTGCGTGTTTAAAAAGAATGGTTTTAGTTGGCATCCCTTTGGCGCGCGCAGTACGAATATAGTTTGAAGACAGTACTTCAATCATGGATCCGCGGGTAACAAAGGCAATAGTTGGAACATATGCCAGAATCAGGATCGTAACCGGTAAAAACAATTGAACAAAGCCACCATCACCCCAACCACCGGCAGGGAACAGCCGTAGAGTAACCGCAAAAATCAGAATTGCCAGTGGTCCGGTTACCATGGTTGGTACCGCGGTAAAAAAGATATTGGCGGATACCACAATCCGGTCGAACCACGAATCTTTGTGTAGTCCGGCATAAGCGCCGCCAATGATACCCAACGGTACGGCAATCATCATGGTATAGATGCTTAGGCGCAAGGTTACCCAAAAGCCACCCATATTATCTGGAAACAATAGATCATTTATCGGCTGACCAAGATATTTCATTGATATACCAAAGCTGCCATGGACGAGATCTTTTAGATACAGTAAATACTGTTGCCAGATTGGTAAATCCAGTCGGTATTGTTCCATTAGTGATTTTAACGCTTCCGGAGTCAATGCCCGTTCACCGTCAAAAGGATTTCCCGGGGTCAAATGTACCAGAAAAAATACTAAGGTAATAATCGCCAGCAAAGTTGGAATTGATACCAGTATTCGCTTGATTGCAAATTTAAGCATGGGAGATTCCTTGATTAATATTTATACCATTTACTTAGCACGTGATCCATGTGGTTATTAGTTGGATCATAGTTCTTAACATAGGGTTTAACCAAACGGAAATAAGCATATTGATAAAGAGGTATAATCGAATAATCCTGCATGGCACTTTCAATTCCTTGACGGATCAATGTAACTCGCTCTTGTGGATCCGGTGAATTTTGCGCTTCGGTAATTAATTTGTCATATTGTGGGTTGCAGGTTTTAGAATTGTTTTGCGGATTTTTGCATGCAAATAGCGGAGTGTAGGCATCAACACTATTGTAATCGGCAATCCAGCCGTCGCGGGCAACGTCATAATTGGCCATATTCCGTGCTTTCAAGAACGTTTTCCATTCCTGATTGGCGGAAGTTACCTGAATTGCAGTAGCCCCAAACACCTGTTGCCACATCGCACCAACGGCTAAAGCAATTTTTTTGTGGGCATCAAGAGTATTATAGGCTATCGAAATTTGCAACGGGTGATTTGGCCCGTAACCGGCTTCGGTAAATAGTTTTTTGGCTTCGACAATCTGTTGTGCCCGCGGTTCTTTGGCCCAGGCATAATCCAATCCGGCAAATTTTCCGCCCTCGATGGTTGAAGTAACATAAGAGTACATTGGCGTTTGCCCTTGCCCTAAAACATCTTTTACCAGTACTTGACGATCAACGGCCATCGATAATGCCTGCCGTAATTTAAGATTATCTTTGAATTTTGGCAATGTCATATTCAAGTCGTAATAATACATTCCTTCTTGTGTGACGGTATGTGCTTGATCGGGATATTCGGCGACAATCGCTTTATATTGATCAACTGGTAGAGAATAGGTTACATCGATCCCACCGGATTGGTATTGGCTATAAGATGAGCTGGTATCAACAATTGGTAAAAATTTAACTTGTTGAATTGCCACATTTTTAGCATCATAATAGTTAGGATTTTTTTCAACCAGAATATAACCTTGAATTACCCATTCTTTGAGTTTATAAGCACCGGAAGTTACCATGTTTTTGGGATTTGTCCATTGTGCACCAAATTTTTTAAGATTGGCTTGTGAGACTATCCCAACATTGGGCATTGACGCCATTTCCAAAAATGAAGCATCTGGATGGACGAGTTTAACTTGAACCGTGGTATTATTTATCGCGGTTATGCCTAAACTAGTTGGTGAGCCCTTGCCATCAATGATTGCTTGACCGTTTACAATGTTACTACCTATATAGTTATATGGTGAAGCAGTTTTTGGATCAACCAAACGTTGCCAAGTGAAAACTACGTCCTGCGCGGTAATCGGGGAGCCATCGGAAAATTTTAATCCCGGACGGAGGTGGAAAGTGTAGGTTTTTGCATCAGGGGAAATCTCCCAGCTTTGTGCCAAGCCGGGAATAATTTTGTTACTTTGATCAAAAGAGGTTAAACCTTCAAATAAATCATATAAAACTCTAGCACTGTTTGTATCCTGTGTCATAACAGTATCAAGTGTCGGAGCATCAGCGCCGTTATCAACAAATATTATATCTTTTGAGTGAGTTAGCGTGGCATTAGCACTATTGCTGGTGCCGGAATTATCTTTATTGCAGGCAACCATCAAGGTACTGGCTGCCGCCAAAATTGCAATTAATAGTGGTTTGTTAGTGGACATCATTGTTTCTCCTTTAATATCCTCAGAGGCAAACAAAAATTATAGCGTATCTTGTACTGGTGTAGCTGTATTTTTATGCGAATTTATTGATTTTGGATTCGGTAATAAAAAATCCCACTAATCATTATGATTAATGGGATTGGATTACTTAGTTATGGATGACTACTTATTTTGCGCTTCAACTGAGGCAAAAGCAACCATGTTGACAATCCGACGAACAGTTGAAATGGTACTAAGAATATGCGCCGGTTTTTTCAGACCCATTAAGATTGGTCCGACAGTTACGCCATCGGACGAAGATACCCGCATCAGGTTATAGGAAATATTGGCGGCTTCAACATTGGGCATGACCATCAAATTGGCTGGTCCAACTAATGGCGAATCCGGCATAATGCGGTTCCGGATATCGGGAATTAGTGCTGCATCGGCATTCATCTCGCCGTCAATCATCAGTTCCGGATTGCTATTTTGAATCAAATCCAGAACCGTACGCATTTTTTCTGCGCTTGGTGAATCTTGATGTGAACCAAAGCTGCTGTGCGATACCAGCGCGATTTGCGGTTCAATGCCAAAGTGACGAATGGTTTTGGCAGCCATCCGTGTGATTTCAGCCAATTCTTCGGCACTCGGATTATCATTTACATGGGTATCGGTAATAAATAAATTGCCGCTTTGTAAAATCAATGCGGTCATTGCCCCAGAAATTTGTTTTTCATTATCATAACCGATCACATTATGGATGGATTCCAGATGATTGCGATATTTACCAACCAGTCCGCAAACTAAGCCATCAGCATCGCCATTGTGTACCAGCATTGAACCGATTAAAGTGTGGCGGGTCAACAGATGGTCGCGGGCAGTTTCTTCGGTAATTCCTTTGCGTTTCATTAATTGGTAATATTGCTGCCACAGGCTTTTGTAGCGTGAATCATTCTCAATATTTACCAGTTCAAAATCAACGCCGGGACGAATTTTTAAACCGAGCTTTTCAATCCGTTTTTCTATTACAAATGCTCGTCCAATCAATACCGGATGGGCTAATTTAAGCTCAATTACTTCCGCCGCCGCCAATAATGCCCGCTCTTCTTCACCTTCACATAATACAATCCGCATCGGACGTAATTTGGCGGCACTCATCACCGGGCGCATGAAATTCGCCGAACGGTAAACATATTGCGATAATTGCTGCTCATATTGCGCAAAATCGGCAATTGGGCGGGTAGCCACACCGGTTTCCATTGCGGCTTTGGCAATTGCCGGGGCAATGATTTGAATTAGCCGCGGATCCAGCGGCTTAGGAATCAAATACTCACGCCCAAAATGTAGTTCCTGTCCACCATAGGCGCTAGTCACCATTTCATTGGGTTCCAGCATTGCCAATTGGGCAATCGCTTTAACCGCGGCAATTTTCATTTCTTCATTAATGGCGGTAGCGCCAACATCCAGCGCACCGCGGAAGATATATGGAAAACAAAGTGCATTATTTACCTGATTGGGATAATCGCTGCGACCGGTAGCAATGATTGCATCCGGACGAACTTCGCGCACCAGTTCCGGTAGAATTTCCGGAGTCGGATTGGCGAGGGCAAATACCAATGGATCCGCCGCCATTTTAACCATCATTTCCTGCGTTGCGGTATTTGGTCCGGATAGACCCAAGAAAATATCAGCTTGAT
Organism: uncultured Neisseria sp.; assembly: GCA_964488065.1. Classification (GTDB taxonomy): domain Bacteria; phylum Pseudomonadota; class Gammaproteobacteria; order Burkholderiales; family UBA11063; genus Aquella. Next base: position 22,412 of record CAZATM010000091.1, on the reverse strand, counting down.
CAATGGCATCTTCCAAGGTACGATAATCGGTATCTTGACAATACAATTGTTTGGAGGCATCCAGTTTGCCCTCACGCTGAGAATGAATTACGCCTTTGGAGTCACAAACATAAATGTTCTTTTTATTGGCGCCCAATGACACCAATAGGTTTAAACAGGCGATGGCCGCTGCACCAGCACCGGATACCACAATTTTACATTTTTCCAGTTGTTTATCAACCAAGGTTAAGGCATTGATTACTGCCGCGGCAACTACAATTGCGGTTCCATGCTGATCATCGTGAAATACCGGAATTGCCATCCGCTCTTTTAGGCGCCGTTCAACCTCAAAACATTCCGGGGCTTTGATGTCTTCGAGGTTAATTCCACCAAAAGTCGGCTCCAGTGCGGCAATCGCCTCGACCAGTTTGTCAATATTGGTATCATTGATTTCAATATCAAAAACATCAATTCCGGCAAATTTTTTAAATAAAATTCCTTTACCTTCCATCACCGGTTTACCGGCCAGCGCGCCAATATTACCCAACCCCAGTACCGCCGTGCCATTACTAATTACGGCAACCAGATTACCTTTATTGGTATATTGATAGGCAGTTTGCGGATCGCGTTCAATTTCGAGACAGGGTGCGGCAACGCCTGGTGAATATGCCAGTGATAAATCGCGTTGAGTGACAACCGGTTTGGTTGAAACTACCTGCACTTTTCCTGGCTTGGGCAAGCGGTGGTAATCTAGTGCATCTTTAGTTAGTTGTTCATTTAATTTAAACTTATCGCTCATTATATATCCCTCTAGTAAGGTTTGAAAAATAATCAGATTATTGCTGCGCCTATTCGATTTTCTTGCGGACGGTAGTGTTATTTGCAAATAATAAATTAACCATAACAGACAATGGCGTATTGTACTACTTGTTTCTGGTCTTTTCTAAATTTCTTATGGTGCAGTGCGATAAGAACATAAATCAGTGGCGTCATTCAAACTTGCTTTTGCAATAATTAGCTAATGCTTGTTGCTCAAAAAATCTGCGGGAATTATCCGTTTTGGATATAGTTTTATCGACTTTCTATGCTATAATTAAAATCAGTTTCCTTTACTTTAAGTGAATTAGTTGATCTTTTCTAAGGGTAATTCAAGTGAATATTAATCAATGGGCTAAAAAAATATTTTATGTTTTGTGTGTGGTTGTGCTTTGTATTGGTTGTAGCAGCGGTGGTGCTAGTTCTGGACAATCAAATGGGGGCTCTGCAATATTGAGTATGGCAGCTGCAAATGAATATCCGGCGGGAATAGCATTTACGGCGTATTTTACTATTACTAATACATCTCAGAATAATGCAAATGACTTAATCTATTCAGTGGAAAGTAATTATACTGGTAAACAAATTATTGTTGATCCTAATGGAGCTGGACAGGGGTGTACAAATATTCCAGCTGGTAGTAGTTGTGTATTTACAGTAGACATTCCCGCAGGTAGCTCTACTGGAAGCTTTACCGTTAGTGCCCGACCATATATTTCGATAGTTAATAAATATATTGACAAATTAATCGGTAGTAATTTGTCTGCGACTGAAAGTCAGCGCATTTTTTCAGCGACCACAACCCTTGTTCATGTGCCGGCAACCGATACTCCGTTTTATATTTTACCTGGCGAACAAACTTTAGTGAATCAAACCCTAGAGTCAAGCATTGTTTATATTTCTGTTTTGGTTCGACCTTCGGCGAACTTGTTTAATAATTTGGTGTTAATGGATGAAAGTGGTAATTTTCTGAACTATCATCTGCTAAATCCTCAGCTAGGCACTGCTAGTAATGAGGTCAACACCTATAAAGTTGTCATACCCGCAGGTGAATCTATGCAGTCAATACAGGTTTTAAGCGCGTTAAATAATATCGCAACCTGTGTAAATAATTGTTCAAATGTTTCTAGAGTTCATGTTAGTAGCAATAGTATCGGTGTGTTATTAGTTGAACCAAATAATTTTGCCATGAGTGAAAGTTATCATTCGCAAGTTGTTGTACTGAAAAATACAGGAACTGCCATGATAACGGATTTACAGTTGCCAACACTGGAAAGTGGTTTTACGATTTCTAATAATACGTGTGGTAACTCTTTATCAAGTGGTGCAAGTTGTCAGTTCGTAGTAGATTATTCCGTGGGGATTTATTCTGGAATAAACCATTATGAGGTTACTTATAATAATGGCTTGCATGATAGTATCAATATGATTGATATTAGTTATACGGGAACTCCGGCTGGTATTCTTACATTGCAACCACAAATATTAACTCTGACTTCAGAAAGTTCTGTTCAGTCTATAAAGCTAATAAATACAGGCAATGCGGCGCTGACTCTGACAAGTCTTCCGATTCTTAATGCTCCATTATTGCAAGTAAATACCAGCTGTAAGCTGAATCAGAGCTTACTGGCGAATGAGAGCTGTAATTATACAGTTGGATATTTAACTGCTGAAAGTGATGGTAACCAACTGCTTGATTTTGTTTATAACGATGGTAAGGTTCAAAATACAGCAACTTCAACTGTAAATTGGGAAACTAAGTTAACCAGTAGTCGTTATATATTTTTGACTAATAGTGTTTATACGGCTAATTTAGGTGGATTTACCGGGGCTAATACAATTTGCCAGCAAACCGCCAGCAACATGAAGTTGCCTGGAACGTTTATTGCTGTATTACAGGCAAGCTCACTGGGAATTACCCCTAATCCAGCCCAGCCAATTGTAAATTTGATAGGGCAGGTGGTTTTTGAATCCGGTGTATTTACAAGTGATAGCCAATATAGTTTGTGGGAGTTATCATCAAACAGTTCTGTAAATATTTGTGTTCAGGGTAATATCAATTGTCAGGATACACGATTATTTTGGTCGGGAGTTACGCCGCAATCTTCTGTATTGGCTCCTTATGCTGGTTGGAGCGATTATCCAAATACAGCAGACCAAAATTCCTGCAATAACTGGACATTAGCCAGTCCATACTATAATGGTGTTTTTGGCAATACTGGGGTGTCAAATGCTCCAGTTAATACGACGAAGCCATATGATAACCAGTCATTGTGGGTTTGGGAAAATCAGACATGTGACAATACGTTGTCGTTGTTGTGCATCCAGCAGTAGCTACAAGCTTGCCTGAGTTAAAAAGAGCACCTCATAAATGAGGTGCTTTCCAATGCGGAGAGATAGAAAGGTTTTAATTAATGCTGATGTCAGCAAATTGATTCAGTGATTTTTCTTCTTGAGTTAGTTTAACACCCTCGGTTTTTAACTCGGTTTTTAACTCGGTTTTTGGTTCTTGGGTAGCCATTTTTGCCGCTCGCTCATCATTTAATCTTTGGATGCAAGTGCTGATATGCGCCGAGAACAAATCAACCAATTTATTTTTATAGCTGGTAGGTCGCGCTAGATAGACATTCACCGGAATTGCCTGATATTCAGGTAAAATTCGTACTAAGCGTCCGCTCTCCAGATATTCTTCGGCAATGCAATCATATAATGGAACAATACATTTTCCAGTCAGGGCAAAATTGATATTGTTGGTTGATGAATTAACGGCGACACAATGACGGTTGAATTTCTGGCTGACTAAGCGGTTGGTTGCAGTGTGGATACCTTCCAGAATACTGTTGCCACGCATAGAAATCAACGGTAAAATTATTTTGTGTTGCTCAAGATCTTTGAGGCTTTTAGGGTTGCCAAAGCGCTTGATGTATGCTGGAGCTGCACATAAAATTGTATGCAATTGCCAGATGGTTTTGATTACTGCGGTTTCCTGTGCCGGTTTTGACAGGGTAATTGCCATGTCATAATTATCTTTTAACAAATTGACATCATTCAAGGTATAATGAATATCAAGCATTATTTGCGGATGATGAAGAGTAAAATCCAGAATGTAGTTATTGATGTCGGTGGTTGACAATGAAGGCGACATCGCGATTGATAGTTTTCCTTCCTGCACTTTATCGTCTTGATTAACCACATTATCCAATGATTTTTCCATCGATTCAAAATGCGGCTTGAATTGTTCATAAAGATATTGACCTTCGTTGGTTAACTGAAGGTTGCGCGTATTGCGATTGATGAGTGTTACACCCATTTCTTCCTCAAGGCGCATAATTTTTTTACTGATGGTTGCCTGATGGGTTTTAAGTTTTTGTGCTGCCTGAGTAAAACCGCCAGCATTAATCACTTGAATAAATAAATAGATATCATCATACATTATGTTATATTCCCCGCCGCCTGAGTTGGCGATATTTTTATATTAGGCGGGTATTGTAACATCAGTACAAATAAAATACCCAGTAGTAAACACTACTGGGTATGAATAACATATTGATATAAATAGATATATATTTTATGTTTTCGTTAACAATTCATGACTTAGAGCCAAATTTACGATTCTTGGTGGTGAAGATGATGGTTTTTTGAGATTAATTGGCGAGCAAAGACTATCCCAATAACACCTTGCAAAATGATAAATAGACCTAAACACTCCTGTGGCTGCCCATAGCGGGACATTAACGAAATGAACCCGCTTCCGGCCGAACCGCCCAGCATTTGGATACAGGCATAAACCGCGCTGGCAGTACCGGCACTTTTGGCAAATAAGCTTAATCCACCGGCACTGGCATTTGGATAAATAAATCCGCTGCCGCAGGTCATGACTATCATCGGGATAATTATTGAAATTGCCGAGGAAAGGTTAAATATTCCCCCAAGCAAAAAGATTACTCCTGATGCTGCCAACAAAATAACGCCGCACAATAGTAATTGATCAATAGTAAAGCGTTGGATTAGTTTGCTGTTGATATAGCTTGAAATAATCAGGGTTGCCGAAATCAATAAATTGGTATAGCCAAAAACTTCCGGTGATAATCCGGCTTTGATTTGTAACAAATATGGTGATAACGTCAAATAAGCAAAGACCGAACACAGCGCAAAGGCGGTAATCGAATTATAGCGAAAGAAAATGCCATTGGTCAATACTTCTTTATAATCATGCAGCAAATATTTAAATGGTCGCTCTAGTCGTTCATGATTGGTTTCCGGTAATTGGCGAATGCTGTAAATCAAGAAAATTAGAATATAAACCAGTAGGAAAGCGAAGCTGACCCTCCAGTAGGCATATTTTTCGATATAACCACCAATAACCGGTGCCATTGCGGCGGCGATTGGGATGGCGATTCCCAGAACCGCACCAAACTTGGCCATTTCCTGAATAGTTGGGCTAACATCCTTAACCACTGCCCGTACGGTGGAAGCCACGCCAACCAATGCTACCCCTTGCACAAACCGCGCCACAAATAACAGATGCAGACTGGTGGACAACATCGCAATCAGGCTGGCAAAAGTTGCCAATGCCAAGCTCCACAAAATTACCGGTCTTCTGCCGATGCGATCTGAAATTGGTCCAAAAAACAGCGCGCCAATACTAAAACCAATGGTATAAAAGAATATTGTGTATTGGACCATATCCAGCGTGCTATGAAAATATTGTGACATCGCCGGCATTGATGGTAGATAAATATCGGTGGACATTTGCGGGAGTGCCCAAATCAATATGATAATAAGTTTAAACCGGATGGTTACCGGTTGCTGAGTTGATTTCATTTGTGATTTCCAAGTGAGAAGTCGGTGAAGAGGGGCTAATTTTAACATGAAGTGTAATACTCTGCTTGAATAACATCAATTGCGGTATAATAACCTCCCGGAATTAGAAACTATTCACTATCAGGGAGATATGTAGATGACCAAAAAAAATGCAATTTATGCCCAATCAGGTGGCGTTAGTGCGGTAATCAATGCTTCGGCGGCCGGAGTTATTACTGCGTGTCGTGATTATAACGACCGTATCGGCACGTTATATGCCGGAAAAAATGGAATTTTAGGGGTGTTGAATGAAGAACTAATTGATACCACTCATGAAAGTGCCGAGGACATTGCTGCGCTCTATCATACGCCGGGTGGCGCTTTTGGTTCTTGTCGTTACAAATTGAAATCTTTGCAGGAGAATCGCAAGGAATATGAGCGCTTGATTGAGGTATTTCGGGCGTATGATATCGGCTATTTTTTTTATAATGGCGGGAATGATTCTGCAGATACCTGTCTGAAAGTTTCACAAATTGCCAATGAAATGGGTTATCCGATTCATGCGATTCATATTCCTAAAACCATTGATAATGATTTGGTGGTAACCGATAATTGTCCCGGGTTTGGTTCGGTTGCTAAATATGTGGCAACCTCGATTCGCGAAGCCGGTTATGATTTGGAATCGATGCATTTAACCTCAACCAAAGTTTTTATTTTGGAAGTGATGGGGCGCAATGCTGGCTGGATTGCCGCGGCCTGTGGCTTAGCTGCCGAAAATAAGGGAGAGCCGCCGCATATAATATTATTCCCTGAAATTACTTTTGATGAAGATTTATTTATTCGTCGGGTTAAAGAATCGGTTGCTGATTATGGTTACTGTGTTGTCGCAGTTTCCGAAGGGGTTAAAGACCGATATGGGATGGAATTAAGCGCTTCGCAGCATACCGTAGATAGCTTTGGGCATCATCAGTTGGGTGGGGTAGCGCCAATTTTAGCCGGGATAATTAAAAAACGCTTGGGGTATAAATATCATTGGGCGGTAGCAGATTATTTGCAACGTGCTGCCCGTCATTTGGCATCAGCGATTGATGTTCAGCAAGCCTATGCGGTTGGCTATCGTGGGGTAGAATTGGCCTTGGAGGGCGCTAATGCGATTATGCCGTATATCAAGCGAGTTTCGCAAAATCCCTATGTGTGGGAGATTGATAGCGTTGATTTATATCTGGTTGCCAATCACGAGAAATTTATGCCGCGCAGCTTTATCAGTGAAGATGGTTTGCATATTACTGACGAGTGTCGAGAGTATCTATTGCCGTTGATCGAGGGTGAAGATTTTCCACCCTTTAAAAAGGGGTTGCCGGATTATGTGCGTCTGAAAAAAATGCTGGTAACTAAAAAGCTGCCGCTATTTAGTTAGGTTGGCTAATTCAAGCTGTGATCAGTAGATGTGAAACTGCAGTTATAAAAGTTAATGTAATTATTATTGGAAAGGATTTTATTATGAACCATTTAGAAGCAATTAAACAATTAGTAACCGACAATAAAGTGGTGCTATTTATGAAAGGCTCGGCGAAATTCCCGCAGTGTGGTTTTTCCGGGCGGGCTGTTAAGATTTTGTCGTTGTGTGGGGTGAAAGATTTTGCTAGCGTAAATGTCTTGGAAGATGATGGAATCCGTCAAGCCATCAAGGATTTTTCACAATGGCCGACCATCCCGCAATTATATATTAACGGTGAATTTATTGGTGGTTCGGATATTATGGCTGAAATGTATGAAGCTGGGGAATTACAAGAACTGCTAAAATAATATACTCAAACCGGTTCGTCATTCTGGATTGTTGATATGCTGAATCTGGTTGAGTCTAAATTTAGTTTATAAAAGGGAAGAGCATGAGTCAGTTTTTAACCCTGTCACAAATCCGGAGTATTGAGCAACTGGCTACTAGTCAAGGGCAAAATCTAATTGAACGAGCAGGGTTGGCAACCGCAAAATGGGTTCAGGATAATATTAGCCTTAAAACCCGGGTTTTGGTAATTGCCGGGCGTGGCAACAACGGTAGTGATGCAATTGCTGCTGCCATTAATTTGTTGACACTGGGCTTTAAAGTAGATTTGTTGCGATTGTTTAAAGATAATACCGAAACCAATCACAACTGGTATCAACAGTTTAGTAGTGTCAAGCGCCCATTGTCACGTTTACCGAGTGATTTGGGTAAATATGGTTTGATAATTGATGGTATTTATGGTATCGGGCTAACCCATGAATTAGATGTCGAAACGGCACGAATAATTCAAAAAATCAATGATAGCCATAACTCACAGATATTGAGTCTGGATGCACCCAGCGGGTTAAATCCATTTAGTGGTGCCGTGCAGGGGGTGGCAATCAAAGCCGATGTGACTTTGAGTTATATCTGCGATAAACCTGGTCTCCATACCGGTGATGGGCTCGATTATAGTGGTGATGTACAAATTGTTGACTTGGTTAACCAAGACGAGTTTGCATTAGCTACTAGTACGGTTAATGTCGAATTTAATTCATTGGCAAGCATTAACTACGATGGATTACTGCGGACTAAATTTAACACCAACAAAGGCAGTTATGGTACGGTCGCGGTTATTGGTGGTAATAAAGGTATGCACGGCGCATTGTTTTTAGCTGGGCGGGCGGCATTATTATCCGGTGCTGGCAAAGTAGTTTTAGGAGCCTTGGATGATGATTTTCGGCTGGATTTTTCAATGCCGGAACTAATGAGTCAAGCACCTAAAGATATTATCAAAAACATTCAGGCGTACGATGCTATCGCGATTGGTCCGGGGTTGGGGCAGGATGGCAAAGCCGAAAAAATTCTTGCTAAATTGCTGGATACCATTGAAGATGGTAAATTATTGGTTGATGCCGATGCGCTTAATCTAATTGCATCCAGTCATGAATTACGGCTTAAATTCCGTGAAGTTCGTTATAAAATTATCACTCCGCATCCTGGTGAAGCAGCGCGGATTTTAGGGATGACGGTCAGTGATATTCAGGCTAACCGGTTTACCGCGGTTGATGATTTAACTAATAAATTAAATAGCGTTACCTTGTTAAAAGGTGCTGGCAGCCTTATTCAAGCTAGCAATCAAGTCTTTATCAATACCACCGGCAACCCAGGGTTGGCTAATGCTGGGCAGGGCGATACCTTAACCGGTGTTATTTGCGGCTTTTTGGCGCAGGGGCTTGAGATGCTTGATGCTACCCGCCTTGGCGTTTATGTCCACGGTTTATCGGCAGATCGCTTGGTATTACAAAATGGCGGCTATAATGGTATTTTGGCAAGTAATATTGCAACTGAAGCCAGTAAGCTGATTAATGAGATAGTTTATGGCAGCTTGTTTGCAACCGCGTAGGATTCGTTAATAAAAAAGACAGTATTTAAATACTGTCTTTTTTTGAAAAAGTAGCGTTTCAGTAACGCATTCCAACACTAAATTCGGCACCAAGAGTGCTCTGATTGAGCGCATAATAACTACCATTACCATTGCTGGTTGATCCGGTTGGTGAAATATAATCGTAATAGCCTTTAACCCCCAATTGCAAACGATCCCATGGGTTATAGATTAACCCCAGCGCTGAAGTTGAGCGCCAAGCGTTGGCATTTAATGGCGAGCGATCCTGCATTGCTGCAAATAATTGATCGGCATAAAGCTGTAGTTGAGGAATAACAACATATTCAGCGCGTCCACCGAGTCCATATTGCAGGTACATATCTTGCGAAATAGCATTCATGATTCCGCTATTCTGACGAATGTTGTAACTATTTATACTCATCATTACGCCAGCATTTCCGTAGGGAATAAATTGGACAGGAACTGATGAGAGTGGAAATGCATAACCAACATTTGCTTGTACATTGCCTGGAAATCCGATGTAAGTTGGCACTAAACTATTGGTTAATCCAGATGGAATATTTGATTGAGAAATATTATTCATCAATTGTGCATTAATATTTGCCCAAACATTATTCTCAAAGAGATGACTAATAGCAAAATTCCAATAACCAACATCTGAAGTAATTGTTGGGTTGTTACCTCCGCTGTAACTATTGTTAGAATGGGCGGTACCGAAACCAATACTGAAATTATTATCAAAACCTGCCAATTCGCTATTTGCAGAATCTCTATAGCTGCTCGAACTTGAACCGCTTTCCGGGGAAAATAGATACGCAAAATAAAGTGCTCCACCCCAAGTGCTTTGGGTGTTGTTTTGATGGTTAAAAGTAAGCGGATCATAGCCAATGTTTTGATTTAGCAAATTAATATAATTGTAATTGGCTTGAGCGGCAATTTGGAATTGACTAAATAAATTATAGCGGACTCCCAATGTTGTGGTATAGCTCATTGCATCCAGATTTATTGTCGAATTACCATTTCCTTGGGTATCGCTCAAATAACCAATTCCCTGATCGAGGTAAACGCTGGCACGTGGAGTAAAAACATATTCTGCCCGCGCTCCGCCACCATAGTAATTGTAATAGCTATTAATAAATCCATTTTGGGAAACAGTGACACCATTATAATTAAGCTGGCGACCGATGCTGGCATAAGGTATTATCTGTAGGCCAATAGTCGGAAAATTAAACGAATAACCAACTTTACCGGCGATTGAAGCAGGCATGCCAAGCATTTGGATATTAGTACTGAAGCCATCTCCACCAGGCCCTGTTTGATTTCCGCTAAACATGAAACTACCATCTGCGGCAAACCATACATTATTATCAAATAAATTTTCTAGATGTAAAGCTAGGCTATTGGCATTTGTAGTATATTGAAGTTGAGAATAGTTGGGATTAAAAGTGGTTGTTTTACTATAGTTGTATCCTAAAGCGATTTGATTGTCAATCCCTTGGAAGATTGAGTTTTCGCCAGCTATAGCGGGGGATGAAACAGAAATTCCACCAAGTGCTAATAAAAAAAGGTTGAGTTTATTTCTTAACATAAAAATATCTTATAAAAAAAGGCACATACAAGATGTGCCTTCGTCAGATCAAATTGCTTACTGAACACTGACTGTTACAATACCACCAGCCAAATTACTAGTTGCAATTGCCCCGGTTCCCAACCCATTCTTAGATACGTACACCGGACCAGTACTGCTACCTACTTGAGCAGGGGCTGACCAGTTAGTGCTACCAGCTGCTAGTTTATAAACATAACCATCAGTTGTACCAACATACAAGTTGTTAGTTGGGTCTGAGTAAATTGAATTTACCCGTGCTGTTGGAACTACGTTAGTAAATGTCACAGATTGACCTTTATTAACTTCAGCCGTTGACGTTTGGGTGTTTGGACTATTGACTTGCCAGAAACTGGTTGGGTAAATAGTCGAACCAATTGCTGCAGTAACACGCCAGATTTGACCATTGGTATTTTGCCAGTAGCCTACCAACGGAGAAGAACCAGTTCCAAGATTAGTAAATGTAAAATTACTGATAGGCGATGGAGTATAACCATGGTTAACACCTTGTGGTGTTAAGTTTGACCACGGGCTAGTAAGCTGGCTTCCCGTGTTATTCACATTATAAATACATACATTACCACTGCTAGTGCCTACACCGATATACCAATTGTTAGCTGCTACTACTGATGCCGCCAATGCCCGCGGTGTTCCTGGGTTAGCCACACAACCACTTAACGCAACTGTTTTATCAGAACTCTGTGTTGACTGAGAACCTAACAAGAACGGGCTTAGTACTAACGCCGGTTGTGGAGTTCCTGTTCCGTAGAATACCGCATCAATGGCAGTTACATCAGTTTGTTCAGTAATGCTGAATACTGGAGTAGTTACATTACTAACTGGTGCAACGTTAACTGTTGCTGGATTGGTTGCCAAGTTAACAGTATAAGAAACGCTTTCAGTGTTAAAAGTTTGCATCGTACCTAAATTTGCTGAGCTTACAATTCCGCCACTACCTAGTGCCAACATCAACGCTGTAGTCGTAGCACCTGTTGCAAGTGGAACTGATTCATACTGAACTCCGCCAGGAATAGCCGTTGGCGTAATTAAATAAGGCGAACCGCTATTTGGATTATAGTAAATTGGAGTATCGTTATATACAGGAACACCGCTTGAAGGAGGTGTAACCGGATTAACGACCGGTGCTGCCGCAGGGGAAACACCGTTACTGCTACTACCGCTGCTACATGCTACAACCGTAACTGCAACACCTGAAATCGCTAATAAATTAATTAAAATTTTTTTCATATTTGTAAATCCTAACTATCAACTGATTGAATTAAATAGATTAAAACAAAATTTTTATTTTCATAAACGCACAATCATAGGACGAGAATGCCATTGCCCGAAGATTTGACCGTAAACCTATGGTATTGTAGCTTGTTTGGTTTGACGATGTCAACTATATGGTCTAGTATTTTTGATTTATATTAAGGCTTTTTTATTGAGTGTTGCATATTGCAATATTTTAAGGGTGCGCCTATTTCAAATACAGCCATTTGGAGCGAATATCTTCCAGTAAGTTTGATTCAACCTTAAGTCCGCCAATATACGATTTTATCAACAGCGTATAGTTGTTTTGATATAACGGAATTACTGGATAACTTTCCATCGCCAGCGCAATTGCTTGTTGGTAAAGTTGGGTTTGGCGGCTATGATTTTGCTCAGATTCAGCTTTTTGAATAAGAGTATCATAAGCAGCAGAACACCATCCGCCAACATTAACTGTGCTATTACATTGATATTCCGGGGTATAGGTGCTGATCATGTTGTAGGCGGCACCCCAACTATTGCGAATGATTACAAAAGCCCCTTGCTTGCGGCTTTGTAAATAACTTTTCCAGTCTTCTACCCGCAAAGTAGTGATTACTCCCAATTGTTCCTGCCACATTGAAGTCACTGCCAAGGCAACTTTGCGACTAATGTCATTATTGTCATAGATTATGCTTAGTTGTAATGGTGATTCGGCGCCATAACCAGCTTGCTGATAGAGTTTACGGGCGTAACTGATTCTTTGTGTGCTTGATAAGGTTTTCCACGAATAATCCAGATTGCTGTAGCGGCGATTTTCAATGGTTGGCGTAATCAGTGAATATAATGCTGTTTGTCCACCGCGTAAAATTTCCCCGGTTAAAGCTTGGCGGTCAATTGCCATTGACAGTGCCTGCCGTAAGCGGACATCCTGCAACTGTGGCAGACGGGTATTTAGACTATAAAAAACGATTCCCTCCATCTTGACATTGTGTAATTCGGCCGGAAATTGTTGTTTGATGGTTTGATATTGATCAATCGGCAGCGCGCTTAATATATCCAGATTACCGGCCTTATAGGCAGAAAGTGCGCTATTGCGATCACTATAGGGGACAAATTCAATGGTTGGAATCGCTACCGTGTTTGCCGCATAATAATAGGGGTTTTTAGTCAGCGTAATCGGTCCGTTGATAACCCGTTTGGCTAAGGTGTAAGCACCGCTAGTGACAAGATGTTGCTCGGTTGTCCAACTTTCGCCGTATTGGGTAATGACTTTACGTGGAACCGGGGCACTGAAAACAGCGGTAAGTTTAGCTAAAAATGCCGGATCCGGCAGCGCCAGTTGAACCCTTAGCGTATATGGATCAACCGCCGTTACGCCGAGCGCTTCCGGTGGCTTTTTCCCATCTTGGATAGCTTTGGCATTAACGACATGATCTAAGATAAAGGCATAGCCGCCGGTTTTGGGATTAACCAAACGTTGCCAGGAATAGACAAAATCTTCGGCATTAATGCTAGAGCCATCGGAAAATTTTAAATCATGGCGTAGATGGAAGATATAAGTTTTGCCATCGCTGGAAATATTCCAGCTTTCTGCCATACCTGGGATCGGGCGGTTAGCCTGATCCATATCAATAATTCCCTCATCCAGATCGCTGATTACCCGAAATGAGTAAAAATCAACCAGACTTTGTGGGTCAAAGGTTGCCACATCACCGCCCAAGTCAATTCGTATTTTATCGCGGATTATCGTTTGTGAGCTATTATCTTTGTGGGAGCAGGCACCGACATTCAAGGCGGCGATCAATGCTAACAGCGTGGTGCTTTTGCGCATGGTTTAATTATTTTTTCTGGAATTATTAATTTGCAAACTTGTTTGACAAACTAGCGGTGCCTCGCGATAAATCCCATTAGGGTAACCACGATAAGTCACGTTGTAGGTTTTGTTGAGATAAGCTAAAAATCCATTATCGCCACATCCCAAACGGGTTGCCAAAGATTGCCAATTTGGCTGTAGATTCTCTGCGGTGGAACTTTCCGGACTCCACGCCGCTTCGGCTAAGCCGGCTAGTTTCGGTAGTGCCATATATTGGAGTTGTGAGTAATCGGGGATTACATCTGCCCACAATGCACCTTCTAATCCTAAAATATTCTGTGGATTGGTCGTGCTTGCCACCGCCTGAGTTATTTGGCTGGCGGAAGTTAATGCCGCATAGGTATCACCGTATTTGGTTGCCCAATAAAATCCCGGTTCGCTGACAGCCGGGGTATAGGTCATGTCAAAATAAAGAGTATCGGCAAAATCAATGACTACCGGATAACCATTATTCGCCAGCTCAATTGCTTGTTTGCGAGCAGTTTTGCCCTGACTCCACACCCAGACATGTCCGGTTTCAGTTGGTGAAATTCCGTGTCGATCATTGGTATGATTGTCCCGTCCCAACACAAATTCATGCCAACCGGAAAGTTTTAAATGGTTAACTTCGGCACTGCTGTTGAATAAATCCAGAAAATAATGTTCCTTTTGTCGTGGACTCATTTTATTCCACGGTGCAACCTGACAACTCGGCGCATTTTCCCAAGTATGTGGAAAGACTTCGTCGCCGCCGATACTTAATTCATGATTAACGGCATAGGCGGTAGTTTGCTTATCAAATAATTTACTAATTTGGTAACTGATGGTAATCAGGTCGCGGGTAAATTCCTGTCCTTGTGGCGAGCTGGAATTAAACAGACATACCGGAATTACATCATCACCATAGCCGACATATTCGGAACTATCGCCTTTTTCATAAAAGCTATCCGGCAGCGCTTTCATTAATGCCCGTGAGTGACCGGGAATATCGATTTCCGGAATAATGGTAATTTGCCGTAGATTAGCATAGCTTATCAATTGCTGGATGTCACTAGGAGAATAACTTAGTTGGTAACTCTCGGTGGCCGTAGGTAATTTATTGGTCGATTTGCTTAAGTTCTGTTGAATCATCGCCATTGGTCCAATTGCTTGCCCCAGCCCGCGGCTGGCACCGATTTTCGCTAATTCCGGGTAGTCCGGTAAATTCAGGCGAAAGGCTTCATCATCGGATAAATGCAGATGGAGAGTATTTAATTTGGCGGCGGCCATCACGTCGATAAAATTTTTTAGTTGGGCGATAGTTAAATAGTGGCGGGCAACATCTACCATGATTCCGCGGTATTTGAAACGTGGCGCATCGTAAATCACTCCAGCCGGTAATGGCTGATTATGATCAAACCACAATTGGCGCAATGTTTGCAATGCATAGAAAAATCCGGCAGCTTGACTGGCTTCAACGGTTATTTGCTGTGAAGTTATGGTTATTCGATAGGCTTCGGGATTACTTAATTGTCCATCAGCAGCGGACGATTTTAACCAAATTCCACGGTGGTTGTTGGTTTTATCAATAGTGGCAACGATGTTACGATCGGTCTGCAATGCACTTACCCATAATTGGGTTAGTTCACTACTAGTTTGGCTTTGATCATGGATGGCTATATCATGTCCCAATATAAAAGCATTATCAGCACTTTCGAGGGTAACGGCTAATGGCGAAGGAATGATATTTAATGGTGTTGTGGTAGCGCTGGAATTTTGCCAGTTATTTTCAATCCGTTGGCTTGGTGTCGGTAATTTATCATCGCGTTTGGTAGTTATCAGATAGGTTTTTGGCGTGGTAGTCAAGCGGATAAAACCGCTATCACCATTAATAAATAAATTTTGCGGCAATGATGAATAATTTAGTGGTCCACGCGAGCTGTTGTGTAATAGGTTAATAGTGTATTCATGTCCTGATTTAAGTGGAAAATTTCCGGCAGGTGCGACAATGGTAGTAAAGACGGTGCTTAAATCTGGATCATTGAACGCTGTTTTTTGATAAACCAGTGGCTGGCAAATTTTGCTCGAATTATCACAGATTTGTAATGTTAATTTTAAGTTATTACGGCTAGTTTGGCGAAAACTCCGCGGCATATAAAAACCAAATTGCCAGTCATTGATGGTTGGCTGATTATTGCTAAAGGTGATTTTAAGTGAAAAATTGGTTATTTTATCGCCAGCCTGTGGGCCAGCGATAATTTGTTTGACTGGTATGGTGCTCGCGCTAACCATTTTTAAAACCAGCAATAAAGCTAGAAATAATCTAACAGCTGCTGTACGATATAGCGTCATGTTTTTATTGATTTCCAGTCGTGTAGCTATAGGCACTAGAGGATAGAGATACACCATTAGTACTTTGAATATTAGAGGTAAAAGTTAAAGTGTAGCCTGTATTTGTTGACAATCTTGTAGCTGGGGTGCAAGTTGCGCTGCTTGCATTCGGTGAGGTACATGTTATTGTTACATACTGTTGTGTGTATTTATTGTATAGTGTCACATTTCCATTTAAGGTGCTTGCATTTACGTTGTTATTAAAAGTTGCTGTAAATGATGTATTTGTTACTATAGGTGAACTCGTTGATGGCGAAATGCTGGTTATGCTGAAACCGGTTGTTGAGCTACCGCCGGAATTACAAGCGGCTAAGGTACCAAGTGCCAATAAAGTGATGATGATTTTTTTCATGATAATCTCCTAATTTATAGAATCGTTATTGTTTTTTGACAGGTAGGATTATAGCATAACCACGCAAATTTTCAACTCATGCTGTGGTATTTTAAAATAAAAGTTGACAACTAATTTAGCTAAACCTAAAATATTGGATTGAATAGTTAATAAACAATTTTAAAGATGTTAATCAATTATGAATCTTAATGAACTTGAAGAGTTACAAGCCAATGCTGAATTGGCGGTGGCATTATTGAAGCGGATGGCGCATAAAGACCGTTTGTTAATTCTATGCCACTTGACTACAGGTGAGCTTAGTGCCGGTGAATTATCGCGGCGGTCACTACTTAGTCAGTCGGCATTTTCCCAGCATCTGGCGGTATTGCGTGCCGAAAGCTTGGTTAAAACCCGTAAGGAATCACAAACGGTCTATTATTCATTGGCTAATGAACATGTACTCGATGTGCTGGCAACCCTTAAACAAATTTTTTGTCAAAAATAGAAAGAACTAATCATGAGTAAAATTCAATATCTGGATGATGCCGGCTTAAAAAGTCGTTTTCCGGCGGGTGTCAGCAATGATGATACGGTAATTATTGATGTCCGCGCACCATCGGAAGCGATGGTTGAGCGAATCGCGGGAAGTATCAATCTTCCGCTGGATGAAATGCTGTTATGTGATAAATCTAAATTTGCCGGCAAAAAGCTGGTGTTTCATTGTAAAGGCGGTGTTCGTACCCGTAATAATCAAACGCTGTTGGAACAATTTGACTCGTTGGAGTCTTACTGCATGGATGGCGGAATTGAACAATGGAAAAATTGTGGTTTTAAGGTGGTGAAATAATGCCGCCAATCGCGCCACAAACAATCTCGCCATTACGTCAAGCACAGTTTATTTTGGCAATCATGATCTTAGTTGGAATCATCCTTGGGGTATCATTTTCGAAATGGTTCTTATTTTTAGATATTGCCGCCGGTTTTAGTTTGTTAATCGGTGCACTAAACGGAACTTGTCTATTGACGGTATTTTTCACTGCGATGCCATGGAATAAACCAATTAAAAATAAATCAACTTAATCAATTCTCGTCCACGGTTGACCGCTACCAGCGCCGCCATTGTTGGTTGCTGGATTATTACCTTGTGTCCACCAGTTGGCTTTGTAGGTGTGCCCATTGTAAGTGACCATATCGCCCGCCCAATAAACTTGACTGCTATTCCACGAACCAGAGTCAGGGCTGGGCGTGGGATTTGGACTGGCTGAGGCGCTTGGTTCTGGACTTGGGGTTGACGATGGGGCTAAACTCGGCGTTGGAGCTGTGGTTGGCGGTGCTGTTGGTGTTGGAGTAGCTTGTGGTGCGGCATTGCTTGGCGTTACACAGATGCTAATAGCATTTTGGGTAACTGTTGCATCACTGGGAGCGTATTTACTCAGATTGGGATCAACCCAAAATCTAGCGCTACCATTGGCGGTTGGTGCAAATAAGAGGGTACCGCTTAAATGTTGCCCATTAAATATCGCGCAGACATTGCCGCCATTACCGATTACAACTTGACTCAATTGACTGGTGTTTACCGTAGATTCCAAGCCTAGTTGAGCATTGGTGGTTGGAAAATAGCCGTTTTGTTGATAAAATAGATAGACTTCTTCCAGCGATTTTTTAGCAACAATCATTCCTTCGGAAAAACGGGCGCGATTGATATAATCGATATAAGCGGGAATAGCAAACGCGGCCAATACTCCAATGATAGAAAGAGCAAGTAGCAGCTCAATCAAGCTGAATCCCGCTGGTCTAGGTGATTTCATAAATATGTCCCGCATGCAAAGATTCTCTCCACGGGGTAGGTTGGTTGTTGTTTATTTTTCGATTATTTTATCATGGCATGCCATAGCAGCAGACAATTTTGACTAAGCTCAAATGCGGAATTTATGTTAATAATGTCGCATCAAATTCTTGTACCGTGCTATTTATGGATTTAATTGTTGCTAACTATTGATTTTAATCCTTTGTTTATGCTAAAATCCATCCCTACCACTTACCGTTACAAATATTTTATGTCGTAATAGGCTCTGTCTCAAATGAGGTAGATATTTGTAATTATTATAAATTTAGGAAATATATATGAAAACTTTCTCAGCAAAAGCTCATGAGGTAAATCACGAGTGGTTTGTTGTTGATGCTCAAGATCAGGTATTGGGTCGTTTGGCATCTAAAATTGCTCACGTATTACGCGGTAAACACAAAGCTATTTACACCCCACATGTAGATACTGGTGATTTCGTTGTAGTTACTAACGCAGAAAAATTAGTTGTTACCGGTAAAAAAACTTTACAAAAAATTTATTACCGTCATACCGGCTATCCTGGTGGTATTTATTCACGTAATTTCAACCAAATGTTGGAAAAAGCGCCTGAGAAAATTTTGATTAATGCCGTTAAAGGCATGCTGCCTAAAGGTCCTTTGGGTTATGCTATGATCAAAAAATTGAAAGTGTATACTGGTGAATCTCATCCGCATACTGCGCAACAACCTAAACAATTGGAAATTTAAGAAGGACTGACAAATGGTTGGAAATTACAATTACGGTACAGGCCGTCGTAAAAGTTCAGTAGCCCGGGTGTTCATTACTAAAGGTACTGGAAAAATTACAGTAAATGATAAAGAGTATGATAAATACTTTGCACGTCCTACTAGCTGCATGGTTGTTCGTCAGCCGTTGGAACTGGTTGATCATTTAACTACTTTCGACATTAAAGTTAATGTTTGTGGTGGTGGTGAATCAGGTCAGGCTGGAGCGATCCGTCATGGGATCACTCGTGCATTGATTGAATTCAATTCAGAATTAAAATCAACTTTATCTCAAGCTGGTTTTGTTACCCGTGATGCTCGTGAAGTTGAGCGTAAAAAATGCGGTTTACGTAAAGCACGTCGCCGTAAACAATTCTCTAAACGTTAATCCGTTTACAGTTTATTGTTATCGACCCGTACATTTTTGTGCGGGTTTTTTGTTGCAGATTTGCCGGGGGATATGGTAACATACCGCTTTCTGTAACCGGATTTGTATCTCCAGCTTGCGCGGTTATAGGGCTTGTTTTTACACGGCTAAAGGGAGAGTCTTCAAATACTCATCGTCTTTAAATCTTGGACGTTGTCGCATTTAAAAAAGACTCCTTATGTAGTAAATCTACACGGCGTCATCTTTTTTCTAATGCTCCTAGCCCAAGATTCAAATACTTCGAGTATCATTCGTCCTCTTAGCTTGTAAAACTTTAAAATTATAATAGTTTTACAAGGATTATCATATGTCTGAATTTCTTTTTACTTCCGAATCAGTTTCTGAGGGTCATCCGGATAAAGTTGCCGATCAGATTTCCGATGCGATTTTGGATGCGGTATTTACGCAGGATAAATACGCACGGGTTGCCGCGGAAACCTTGGTTAATACCGGTTTAGTTGTGTTAGCAGGGGAAATCACCACCACGGCACAGGTTAATTACCAGCAAGTGGTACGTCAGGCAATTCGCGAAATCGGCTATACCAAAAACGAATACGGCTTTGCTGCCGATAGCTGTGCAATTTTAATCAATTATGATCAGCAGTCACCGGATATTGCCCAAGGAGTTAATGAAGGCGAGGGCTTGGATCTCGATATGGGTGCCGGTGATCAGGGTTTGATGTTTGGTTATGCCTGCGATGAAACACCAACTTTAATGCCGTTGCCGATTTATTATTCGCACCGCTTGATGGAAAAACAGGCGCAGGTGCGCAAATCCGGTCAATTGGCATGGTTGCGCCCGGATGCCAAAGCCCAGCTTACAGTTCGCTACGACAGTGCTTCCGGTAAGGCAGTATCTTTTGATACCGTGGTGTTATCAACCCAACATGATCCGGATTTAACGCATAAGCAAATCGAAGAAGCGGTGATTGAAGAAATCATCAAACCAACGTTGCCGGCGGCAATGTTAAATGGCAATACCAAATATTTTATTAATCCAACTGGACAGTTTATTACTGGTGGGCCAATGGGGGATTGTGGTTTAACCGGGCGGAAAATTATTGTTGATACCTACTGCGGTGCCGCACCGCATGACGGCGGAGCTTTCTCCGGTAAAGATCCATCCAAAGTTGACCGCTCCGCAGCTTATGCCGCCCGCTATGTGGCGAAAAATATTGTTGCTTCTGGTTTGGCGCGCCAATGTTTGGTGCAGATTGCCTATGCAATTGGGGTAGCCAAACCGGTCGGAATTAATGTTTATACTTATGGTACCGGAAAAATCGATGATCGCAAGATTGAACAACTGGTAATGAATAATTTTGATTTGCGACCTAAAGGTATTATTCAGGAATTGGATTTACTGCGTCCGATCTATCATAAAACAGCTGCCTATGGTCATTTTGGCCGTGAGGAAGCCGAATTTAGCTGGGAAAAAACCGATAAAGCGGCACAGTTGGCTGGTCTAATTTAACAAGATTAATAAAAAAAGCTCCATTAAAATGGAGCTTTTTTTATTTAATGCCTAGAACTGCTAATAATCTGGCTTCAACTTCATTCATCTGTTTCTTATTTATGGCACCAATTACTTTTTGAACTTTCTCAATTGGAATTTGCGATACTTTGTCAATCATGAGTTGAGAGTCGCCTGTGAGCCCAGTCGATTCAGAGGCTAAAATAGTATAGCGAAAAGTTTCTGCTGGTTGAATATCGCTGCTAAAGGGGATAACTATAGTTGTTTGCAGGTTGTTATTAAGAATATCATTTTGAATTACCAGTGCTGGACGGGGTTTGCCAATATTTCCACCTAAATTTAATACTACAATATCGCCACGTTTCATGGTTAATTCTCAAGATTGCTAAATTGCTCAAGTGTGAATTGATCCCATTCGCTCATTTCTTGGGTGTATTTTAATTCTTGAGCTTCTTTTTCCATCTGCATCTGTACCGAACTATTTTCCAAATCAAAAACCCATTTTTGTACACGTTTAAAACCATTTTTGATACGGTTTTCGCGACTCTTCTTAGTGCGTGCGGTGGATAATTGATGATTGTTTGCAATTAAGGTTACCATGTTGTACTCCTGAGTAAATATATTTTCATTAATCCTAATACTCACTTTAGACATAAGTGTCTAACGGCTGTGGCTGCTACAATAATGTTTGAGGCAACATTATTATAGCATAATATCTGTTTGATATTGAAATAAAAAAAAGCTCCATTAAAATGGAGCTTTTTTTTATTAGATCGCTAAAAATTACTTAGCTTTTTTCAATATTACATGTTTATTAACATACCATTGCTGTAATACTGATAGTACGTTATTGACAAAATAATACACTACCAAACCAGCAGGGAAGAAGAAGAACATAACCCCAAAGGCAACCGGCATAATCCGCATCATTTTTTGCTGCATTGGATCACCGGCAGGTGGATTTAAGAAGGTTTGCAAGAACATTACCACGGTTAACAATGCCGGCAGGATAAAGTATGGATCTGGACGACTTAAATCGCTCATCCAGAAGAAACTAGCTTGACGCAATTCTACCGATGCCAATAGGGCATAGTATAATCCAAAGAATACCGGAATTTGTAACAGCATTGGCAGACAACCGCCAAGAGGGTTAACTTTTTCTTCACGGTACATCGCCATGGTTGCTTGCTGCAATTTGGCCTTATCATCACCATATTGCTCTTTCAAGCGTTCCATTTTAGGAGCCAGCGCTTTCATTTTTGCCATTGATTTATAGCTAGCGCGGGTTAATGGATACAATACTGCTTTTACTAACAGTGTCAGTAATACAATTGCCCAGCCCCAGCTTTTCACGATTGCAAAAATCTGAATCAATAACCAGAATAATGGGGTAGCAAAAATATATACCCAACCATAATCTTTAACCCGTTCAATTTCCGGTGCGGCGGCAGCCATTGCCGTATGTTCCTGCGGACCAACATACATTGGTACATCAACGTTGTAGTTTGAGTGTGGATTAATTACCGGTAAATCGGTCATGATT
>CAZATM010000090.1:0-15984 GCA_964488065.1 uncultured Neisseria sp. | reverse complement strand
TTCCCATCTCGAACAGGACAGTGAAACGAGTCATCGCCGATGATAGTGTGGTTCGCCCATGCGAAAGTAGGACATTGCCAGGCTCCCTATATAAAGCCCTAACCATAACGGTTAGGGCTTTTTGCTTTTCTGTTGCTAATTTGAATATAAATAAAAAGAGTCACCTGAATGGTGACTCTTTTTATTTATATTGCTGTGATTTGGTTTTTTTGCGTGGCTTGGATTTGCCATGGGCGGTTTTGGGCTTTTTGTGAGAGTGCGAAGACTTAGCGGAAGTTTTGCTTTGTGTTTTATTATGTTTATGAACCGCTTTATGTTTTTTAGTACTACTGGTTGTAGACGCATGAGTTTGTTTAGGAGTGCTGTTACCCGCCGATTTTACCATAATAACTTTGGGGGCTTGATCTGAAGTGGTTGTAGTTGCGGTATTACTGGGGTCAGCATTAGCAATACAAAATAGACTGCCAAATAGCAATCCTAAAATTCGAGATTTGCGCATGATATTCTTCCTTAGCAAATATTAATTAAAACTGGATGCAGTCAATCTGCCGTTCCAATAGATCTTCGAAAGTCTCAGCACGACGAATCAGCAGTACCTGATTATTATGTACCAAAACCTCAGCCGGACGCGGGCGGGAATTAAAGCTGCTGCTCATTTCGGCGCCATACGCTCCAGCATTATGAAACACCAGATAATCACCCTCGTGAACTTCATTAATTTTGCGATCCCAGGCAAAAGTATCGGTTTCACAGAGATTGCCGACGATGGTATAAATCCGCTCTGGACCATCTGGATTGGCGATATTACTAATTTTATGATAGGCTTCGTAAAACATCGGGCGAATTAGATGGTTAAACCCGCTATTAACACCAATGAAGGTGGTGGCGGTAGTTTGTTTAATCACATTGGCTTTTACGACAAAATATCCCGACTCACTAACCAAGAATTTACCAGGCTCAAACCAGATTTCAAATTTACGCCCCTCTTGTTCTTCAAAAGCAGCAAATACCTCATTAATCCGTCCAGCTAATGTTTCCAGATCTGTGGTGTAATCACCGTCCTGATAAGGCACCTTAAAGCCGCTGCCTAAATCTAGAAATTTAAGTTCCGGAAATTCATGCGCCAAATCTAATAAAATTTCAAGGCTACGGATAAATACTTCGATATCCTTGATTTCGCTGCCGGTGTGCATATGTAAGCCATGTACCAGTAAACCGGTACTCTTTACGATCCGTAGAATATGGCGAATCTGATGGATACTAATCCCAAATTTGCTATCAATATGTCCGGTCGAAATTTTCATATTTCCGCCAGCCATGATGTGCGGATTGATTCGGATACAAACCGGGTAGCTGCCGGCAAATTTATTGCCAAATTGTTCCAACAAGGAAATATTGTCAATATTGATATTTACGCCCAAATCCTTGGCGGCTTCAATCTCATTGAAGTCTACACAGTTGGGGGTGAAAATAATCTGTTGCGGCTTAAATCCCGCCATTAGGCCCAATTGAACTTCATTGATACTCACACAATCAAGATTACCGCCAAGATTGTGAATTAATTTTAAAATATTAATATTGCTTAGTGCCTTACACGCATAGAAAAAGCGGGCATTGGTTTGTTTGAAAGCGCTGGTCAGTTTTTTAAACTGGCGGGCAATAGTTGCTCCATCATAGATGTATAGCGGCGAACCATATTGGTCGGCAATTTCAATTAGTTGCGAGTTAGTCAAACTCATGGAATTTCCTTATTGGTGAAGTGTTCAGGCAGTAATTGTAGCGAATTTACACCAGTTTGTGCAATTTATTGAAAATGTTTAATTCTATCCAAGTTTTAATGTGAATTTTAACTAAATTAATCCACTGATTGGAGACTAAAAGTCGGTAATTTATCAAATTGTTATGGTCGTAGCTGTGGTTTGAATTACAATAAACGTTTACAAAAATAAATCTTGTGGAGTTGAAAATGAAAATAGCTGTTAACAAAAAGTCCCGCTTGGGGCGTTATATCTTTTTTGCGCTGGTATTTGGAATTATCGCCGGGCAGTTAATTCGTACCGGTGTTGGCAATCCCGAGACCATCAAAAATATCGGAAGCTACCTGGATATTGTCTCAAGTATGTTCTTGCGGTTATTAAAGATGATTATTGCGCCATTGGTATTTACGACCTTGGTTACTGGAATTGCCAAAATGGGTGATAGCCGTACGCTCGGGAGATTGTTCACCAAGTCAATGATTATTTTTATTATCGGCGGCTTTTTCTCACTAACCTTGGGGATGTTGTTGGTGGAGTGGTTTAAACCCGGTAAGGCATTACACGAGATTTTATTGAACTCCCATGCTGCCGAATTATCACAAGTCTCAAATAATATTTGTACTACTTGTGGTTTTAGTCTCAAAAGCTTTATGGAAATGATCGTCCCAGTGTCGGCCATGCAAGGCTTTGTTGAAAATCATATTTTACAAGTAATAGTTCTTGCTATATTTATCGGAGTTGCTGGTGTTTCAATCGGTGAGTCGGTTGCGCCAGTGTTTGAATTTTTTGATATGATGTCGCAATTGATGTTTAAAATTATTGGTTACATCATGTATCTGGCGCCATTTGCGGTATTTTCGGCAATAACTAAATTGGTAATGGGCAGTGGAATCAGTGTGTTGTCGCTCTATCTGATTTATGCGGTAGAATTTTATTTTGGGTTATTAATCATTTGGCTGGTGTTATTATCCG
Source organism: uncultured Neisseria sp. (assembly GCA_964488065.1). GTDB lineage: Bacteria > Pseudomonadota > Gammaproteobacteria > Burkholderiales > UBA11063 > Aquella. The sequence goes on along the minus strand of CAZATM010000090.1, from coordinate 13,255 downwards.
TTGGTTATTTGGTCCGTGGTAAGCGCTTGTTTAGCATTTTGCGGCCAATGATCCCGCTTTATGGTACTGCATTTGCGGCATCATCATCCGAGGTGGCTTTGCCGGGGATTTTAAGCAATTTGGAGCGTTTCGGTATTTCCAAAAAAATCAGTAGTTTTGTGATTCCCATGGGCTATTCCTTCAATCTTGAAGCCTCAATGTTGAATTGTACTTTTGCCACAATTTTTATTATTCAGCTCTATGGTTACGAAATAAGTTTGTCGACTGAAATTACCATGTTGTTTATGCTAATGTTGACTTCCAAAGGCATTGCCGGTATTCCACGGGTATCGTTGGTGGTGGTAGCAGCAACTTTAACAGCTTTTGGCTACCCGGAAACCGGAGTGCTGATTTTGTTGCCGGTTGATAGTTTTATGGATATGGGGCGTAGTGCCACCAATGCATTTGCCAATACCATGTCGGCAATTTTTGTCGATCGCTGGGAGCAGAAACATTTGCCGCAAAATCCTGAGTCAATAGATGCTGCCAGCCATCGTAGTGGTGAATAGTTTATCTTGTTAAAGATTATGATATAATGGCGGTTTGGTGTACAAAATACATAGTTTATTAGTTTTAAATTTTTTTGAGGTTATTTATGTCGTTGATTCCTAGTGCATTTGCTGCCGGTAGTACTGCTGCAGCATCCGGTAGTGAAAGTACCTTAATGTCTTTCTTGCCTATGATCGTAATTTTTGCGTTATTTTGGTTATTGTTGATTCGTCCGCAACAGAAAAAAGCAAAATTACACAATCAAATGCTGGCTTCATTGGATAAAGGTACGGAAGTTCTAACCAATGGTGGAATTATTGGTACTATTATTGATATCAATGAACAAGTTGTTCAGTTAAAAGTTGCCGATGGCGTGGTAATGAAATTCCAGCGCAGTGCAATTGCCGGGAAAATTGATAATAATCCGGTAGCAGCAAAGGCTAAGTAATCTAATTAATGGCTGAAGTTTCTTCAGCCATTTTCCAATTGTTTGCAAATTATTATTGTCCGGGTCTTTACCGTCGGTAAATAATAATTTTTGTTTTTCAGGTGAATTCAAATGAGTAAATTTCCATTATGGAAATATTTAATCATCCTGTGTGCGGTGGTGGTCGGGTTTATTTATACCCTGCCGAATTTTTATGGCGAAGTGCCAGCCGTACAAATTTCCGGTAGCCGTTCGGCGGTGGTCGTGGATGCCAGTACGATTAGTAATGTTACAAGTGGGCTTAAATCCGAGGGGATTGTGCCAACCGGCGAAGTTTTTGATGGTAAAACCTTAAAATTTAAGTTTGCTAATACCGATACCCAGTTAAAAGCCCGCGACGTAATTCAGCAGGTGTTGGGTGATAATTATATTGTGGCATTGAATTTGATTTCTGCCTCACCAGACTGGATGACTTCAATTAACGCCAATCCGATGTTTTTGGGTTTGGATTTGCGCGGAGGGGTGCACTTCCTGTTAGAAGTGGACATGGATGCCGCGGTTAAGAAGACTTTAAATAAATATGTCGGCAATATCCGCCGTGATTTGATGAATAATTCAATACGTTATGGTTCGGTGGCAATAGACAATAATTCAGTTTTGGTTCAATTGCGCGACAGTGCGACGGCGGCGCAGGTAATTACCCAATTGCAAAAAGATATGCCCAATCTGCAAATTGCCAAAGAAGGTGATTCTTTTGTGCGGGTAACTATTTCGCCAACCGAGATGCAGACGATTAAAGAAGCTGCGGTTAAGCAAAATATCATGACTTTACATAATCGGGTTAATGAGTTGGGTGTGGCTGAACCGATTATTCAGCAACAGGGACCAGATCGAATTGTGGTTGAGTTACCGGGAGTTCAGGATACCGCTCGTGCTAAAGATATTTTAGGACGGACGGCAACTTTAGAAGTGCGGATGGTTGATGATACGCCAGGTGCGTTGACGCAAGCCAGTGCCGGCAATATTCCCGGTGGTGATCAACTTCTGGATGAAGTCAATAGTGATGGTTCAAGCAGTAAAATTTTAGTTAAAAATGATGTTGAGCTAACCGGCGATAACATCAATGATGCGCAGGCCGGATTTGATGAAAATGGCTCGCCGGCGGTAAATATTAGCTTGGATAGTACCGGTGCGGCAATTTTTAAACAGGTTACCGGTGCCAATGTCGGCAAACGGATGGCGATGATTCTGGTTGATCATGGTAAATCACAAGTGGTTACTGCGCCGGTTATTCGTACTCAAATTGGTGGCGGACAAGTCCAAATTTCCGGTGCCATGAGTGTTCAGGATGCCAATGACGTGGCGTTATTGTTACGTTCCGGTTCGTTGGCTGCGCCAATGAATATTATTGAAGAACGTACCGTCGGTCCGTCTTTGGGGCAAGAAAATATTGATAAAGGTTTCCATTCGGTATTATGGGGTTTCCTAGCAATTGCAGTATTCATGTGCATTTATTATCTGGTATTTGGCGTGATCTCGGTAGTGTCGCTAGGTGTTAATTTATTATTATTAATCGCGTTATTGTCGATGTTGCAAGCAACCTTGACTTTGCCGGGGATTGCAGCGATTGCACTCGCGCTAGGGATGGCAATTGATTCCAATGTCTTGATTAATGAGCGGATTCGTGAAGAATTGCGTGCCGGACAAAAACCGCATACCGCGATTGAAGCGGGTTATGCACACGCATGGGCAACTATTCTTGATTCCAATGTGACAACTTTGATTGCCGGTTTGGCATTACTTGCATTTGGTTCAGGACCGGTAAAAGGCTTTGCGGTGGTACACTGCTTGGGTATTTTAACCTCAATGTTTAGTGCGGTATTGGTATCGCGCGGAATCACCGGATTCCTGTATGCCAATCGCCGGATTAAAAAGTTGCCGATTTAATACCGTGAAAGGAAAATTAAATGGAATTTTTTAAAATAAAAAAAGATATCCCGTTTATGAGTTTTGGGCGCTTGACGACGTCAATTTCCCTGATAACTTTTATTCTAGCGGTATTTTTTCTGATAACCCGTGGGCTTAATTTTTCGGTTGAGTTTACCGGTGGTACATTGATGGAAGTTCAATACTCGCAGGCAGCGAACACTGATCAAATCCGTAGCGATCTGGTTCGTCTGGGTTTGGAGCAAGGCTCGGTGCAAGTGTTTGGTAATGCTAAGACCGTGTTATTGCGCTTACCTAATCATAAAGGGATGAATTCGGCAACGGTTTCCAATACGGTCTTTAATACTTTAAAAACCGAACATCCGGATGTAACCTTAAAAAGCGTTGAATTTATTGGTCCACAAGTCGGTAAAGATCTGGTAAATAACGGGCTGATGGCAATTGCTTTCGTGTGTATCGGCATCATGCTTTATCTGGCACTACGCTTTGAATGGCGGTTTGCAGTTTCAGCAATTGTTGCCAATATGCATGACGTGGTGATTGTGTTGGGCTTCTTTGCCTTTTTTCAATGGGAATTTTCATTGACGGTGCTAGCGGCATTGCTGGCGGTATTGGGCTATTCGGTGAATGAATCGGTGGTGGTTTTTGACCGGATTCGCGAAAATTTCCGAACGATTCGCGGCGGTACGGTACCACAGATTATTAATAATGCGATTACTGCGACCATGAGCCGGACAATTATTACCCATGGTTGTACCGAAATGATGGTCCTATCAATGTTCTTCTTTGGTGGTCCAAGCCTGCATTATTTTGCTTTGGCTTTAACCATCGGGATTTTATTTGGTATCTATTCTTCGGTATTGGTTGCCTCGCCGATTGTAATGTGGTTAGGCGTTTCCCGCGAAAATCTGGTTAAACCGGCTAAACGGAAAGAAGAAGCTGTAGTATAATCGGTATTTGGATTATTAAAATATTTTTTATTAATGGGCGTTTTAAACGCCCATTAATTTTAATTAGTGGCGCTATGGCGTGCTAATATTTGTTATAAGGTCTACCATGGAATTAATTAATATCATTTTGCATTTGGATAAATATATCGGCTTTGTGCTCGCTAATTATCATAGTTATTTTTATATATTGTTTTTTCTGGTGATTTACTGCGAAACCGGTTTGGTAGTAACGCCGTTTTTGCCTGGTGATTCGTTGTTGTTTATTGCCGGAGCATTTGCCGGAACCGGTGAGCTGCATCTGGGCGGACTCAGCGTGTTGTTAATTGCGGCAGCTTTTTTGGGCGATAATACCAATTTCTTTATCGGTAAATTTATTGGACACAAATTATTCAGTAATCCCAATTCAAAAATTTTCCGACAAGATATCTTGCATAAAACCCATGATTTTTACGAACGTCATGGTGCCAAAGCGATTATTATTGCGCGCTTTATCCCGCTAGTGCGCACTTTTGCGCCGTTTGTAGCCGGAGTCAGCGAAATGACCTATCGTAAATTCCTTGGCTTTAGCGTAATTGCTTCATTGCTGTGGGTGGTGATATTTCTGATTGGTGGTTATTTATTTGGCAATATTCCGGTAATCAAAGAACATATGTCGTTGATTATTCTGGCGGTAATGGTTGTTTCGGTATTGCCGGCGCTAAAAATGATTTGGGATAGCAAGTTTAAAGCAGGTAAATAAGTATGCGGGATGGGCGGATTCATAAGTTAAGCGATAATCTGGTTAACCGGATTTGTGCCGGCGAGGTGGTTGAACGTCCGGCTTCTGCATTAAAAGAAATTTTGGAAAACAGTCTGGATGCCGGAGCATTGCGGGTTAGCGTTGAATTGCAAGGCGGCGGAATCATATTGATTAAGGTTACTGATAACGGGCGCGGGATTTGCCATGAGGATTTACCGCTGGCTATTGAGCGCCACGCCACCAGTAAATTATCTTCCGAAGATGATTTATATGCAATTAATAGCCTCGGTTTTCGCGGCGAAGGCTTGGCTTCGATTGCCTCGGTGTCATGGTTTAATTTGAGTAGTAAACAGGCTGATGCCAGCCATGGTTTTCAAATAAGCAATATTTTTGGCGAAGTTCAAGGGGTTATTCCTGCTGCGCTTAATTATGGTACCGTGGTTGAAGTTAAAGACCTTTACCACAATATTCCCGCCCGCAAAAAATTTCTTAAAAGTGAAACTACCGAATTTCAGCATTGTAAAACCGTGTTTGAACGTATCGCGGTTTCTCATCCGGAAATTCATTTTTCATTAAGCCATAATGGCAAAGAAATTTATAATCTGCCAAGTGGTGATTTGCTTGAGCGCTTGGTACAGCTTTATGGCAAAGATTATCATCAGCATTATTTGCCGGTTGCCGAAATTGCCGGTGAAGAACTGAATTTATCTGGTTATATTTATCATCCCGGTTATCTGACTAATAATAAGAATGTTCAGCTGTTTTTTGTTAACGGGCGCTATATCCGCGATCGGGTAATTCAAAATGCGATCAAGCAGGGTTTTAGCGGGGTACTGCATCACGAACATCAGCCAAATTATGTGTTATTCTTAAATATTGCCGCCGGCGAGGTTGATGTCAATGTACACCCAAGTAAGAGCGAAGTGCGTTTTAAAGACTCATCTCTAATTCATAGCTTTATTTCTCGAACGCTGAAAAAAACGCTGGCAACTACCGTAACTAGTTTTGATGTGCCGTATAATAATTTGGCTGGTGACTCTTTACGTCCGGCAGCAGGGTGTGATTCTAATTCAACTCGGTCAACACCACTAATGGCACAGCATTTTTCTAATGATTCAACTGGTGATTATAAATCAACCACGTGGCAGCAACCGCGCTCGTCAACGGCAACCGAGTCGCAATTGATTCGCGAGTGGTTATCGATTCCCCATGCGGTATCTGCGCAAGAAAATGAGCTATTTGTTGAAGGTCATAATCAATCCATGGCTAACGATGGTTTTCCGCCATTGGGTTATGCCTTGGCTCAGTTGCAGGGGGTTTATATTCTGGCGCAGGTGCGTGATGGAATGATTGTTATTGATATGCACGCGGCTCATGAACGAATAATTCTCGAGCGATTGAAACAGCAGCTCCAGAAAAGTGCGGTAGTATCGCAGCAATTGTTAATGCCGATTATTCTCCATTTGCGCGCCGAGTTGTTAGAAACGTTACAGGCTCATAAAACTGAATTGGATTTACTCGGGTTTGATATTGATCTTATTGGTGAAGAACAATTGGTGGTGCGGGCAATTCCGCTACTATTGGATGATGGCAAGGGCGAGCAGTTGATTCGGGAGCTATTAGAAGAGTTGCACCAGTTTGGTAATAGTAATATTTTAGTGGAACATCAGGAAGAAATCCTCTCAACTATGGCATGTCATGCGGCAGTGCGAGCCAATCACCAATTATCGATAGATGAAATGAATGCCTTATTGCGTGAAATGGAACAAACTGAGCGCAGCTATAGTTGTAATCATGGACGACCAACGTGGTTTAAACTGACCATGCGCGATTTGGATGGTTTATTTATGCGTGGTAAGTAATTGAATTATAATAATAAATAAATTTAATTTCAACGTGGCTAATTAAGGTTGCATTTAACGCTTCTTTCATGTTAGAGTAACGCCCTTGACAGCCGAGGAATCTGTCGGGATTTATTAAGGTCGTTAACTTTATTTTTATGAAAGGAGTCATCATGACAATGTCACAAAACGCTCGCACAATTAATACTGCTCTGGTTAATCCGAAGGCTGATGTGCTAAATTATGATTTGTATGATGAACTGCAACGCCGGGATAATATTTCCGATACGGTTAGCAAAATCGAACATGATGCAGAAGCATTCCACGACGAATAACTGTCAAGATGCCCATAAGGAGGCATCTTTTTTTATTTCCGGTCAAATATTTTACTAGAAGTTATGCTATAATTTATACCCATTAAGCTAGGCTTGCTATCGAAGACTTGCCAGCAGGTTATTCTGTAAATATTTAGGGGTATTGCCGAATGTCACTTTATGATGCCAAATTTTTTTCTTCCCGTCTTCTGGGGCAAAATCGTTTTTTTACTACTGCCGGTGCAGTACTGGATGTTGAAGTTAAAGGTGACAATCAAACATTAGCGGCGCTTTACGTTAATGAGTTGGAGCGACTGTTGGCGGCGTTGCCGATAAAAGATTATCAAATTAAAAGCTTGGTTTTTGCTGGTGGCATTAATATTGCGGTAAAGTACCCGTATGATTTATTGATGGTTGCCTGCGAAATTTTGGATTGGGTGTGGGAAGATATTGTTGATTTGACTGATCGGGAGATTCCGGTAAATTTTGCGCGTTCGGTAAAAAGATTTAAAAAAATCATCAAAGAAAATCAAAAAGTAATTTTACGTAAAATCTATGCCAAGGCGCAAACGCTAAAACTTAATTTCTTTATTTATAAAGACTTATTGGTTTTGGGTAGCGGCAAGCGGCAGTTTCGAGCGCCATTGAATCAGATAACTAAATTGGGCGATATTCCGTGGAAAAAAATTGCCAATATTCCAACGGTTTTAATTACCGGCACCAATGGTAAGACTACAACCACCCGGCTAACGGAATTTATTTGCCGTAAAGCCGGATTATTTTCTGGTTATTGTTCGACCGATTGGGTGATGGTGAACGGCAAATCCTTTGGCGAAGGCGATTTATCAGGTCCGACCGGACATCAGATGGTCTTGATGCATCCGCAGTTGGATGTTGCCGTGCTAGAGGTTGCCCGTGGCGGCTTGGTTAAACGAGGTTTGTTACCAAATTATGTTGCTGCTGCAACGGTTACCAATATTGCCTATGATCATATCGGACAAAATGGCATTGAAACGCTTATGGATTTGGCGCAAGCGAAAGGGGTAGTGTATTCGGCGATAGCCGATGATGGCATTGCGATAGTTAACCTTGATGACGAATATATTCCGCAATTGGAAATCGCCACCAATAAAGCCTATTTGTCGACCAAGAAAACTGCGGCGGAGCTTGCGAGTTATTTGGCGGCAGGTAATTTTATTGTTTATCTGGAAAATAATCTGATTACCATAGCAACGGCTAGCGAAGTTTTTACTCTTAATAATATTAGCAAGATTCCGCTTACGGTTGATGGATTGGCGCATTACAATTACGAGAATGTTTTGCACGCGGTAGCATTGACTTTTGCTTTGGGAGTCGAGCCGCGGGCAATTCAACGTGGGTTGCGACTGTTTGGTGGTGATGCCAAATCTAATTTCGGGCGCTGGAATCATTATCGTTCGACTCAGCATGGACAATTGGTGGTGGATATTGCCCACAATCCGGCGGGATTGATCTCGGTTCTGAATCTGGCACAGGATTATCGACGCTTGCATGGGCTAGCCGGTAAATTCGGACTAATGTACGGTGTAACCGCTGATCGTCGTGAAACGCTGCCGGAAATTGCCGAGATTATTGCCCGCAATAGCATTGATTTTGTAATTGTCAAGGAATTTCAGGAGTCGTTGCGCGGCAGTGAATTGGGCGAAATGCCGCAGCTGGTTTACGATGCTTTAATTGCAGCAGGGTATCCGGATGCTAAAATAAAGATTATCCCCAATGAGCTGGAAGCGGTACAGTATATTTTAAGTCAGGCTCAGCCCGCGGATTTTTGGATGCTGTGTACCCATGATTTACTCACCGATGTTTCACGGTTATTACGAGATACCGTGAGTGCCGAGAAAAAAGCCGCAGAATAAAATCTGCGGCTTTTTTGATACCTTGGCGTGGCGACTAATTTTCGGTATTGTTTGGGGTAATGCTTTCCCACGAATAGCATGCTGGACACTGCCAAAAAAAGGTTTTGGATTTAAAGTTGCAGCAGCCGCAACGATAGTAAGATAATTTATCATCATATTTTACCAGCAGATTTTTTACCTGTTCGGCATCGCGCTTGCTTTCAGGCTGTTCCAATATTCCCATTCGCGAATCAATCAATAATGCGGCAATTTTGGCGCTTGGGGTATGTAACATCGCGGTTCGTAAATATTCAACCGTTGCTTCACTAGTATCATAGCTGGCGAGCTTCTGATAAACAAAATCATGCATATTTAGGTTGGGATATAATTTTACATAGCCTTTGATCAACGTTAATCCTTCGCGGATTTTATCCAGCCGTAAATAGGCATCAAACATTTTGCCGATAATTAGCGGTAGATAGTTATAATTCTGTTTTTCAATTAATTGCCAAGTTTGGATGGCATTATCATAGTGCTCTTGGTTATAATAAACCTCACCCTGCAAGATATTGGCACGGACGCATTTACGATTGGTTTCCAGAGCACGGGTAGTATATTTGCCGGCATCGACAAAATCAGATTTTATTAACGCTTCCTGCGCCAATTCACAGTTAAATTGCGCTACTTCGGTATGGAAACTAAAATCTGAAGTTGCCAAACGTTTTGCCATTTCAATTGCTTCAGGCCAATTTTTATCTTGTTGGTAAATCAATAATAGCATTTCCATTGCCTGATGGCTATAAAGCTGGCTGTCTGTCAATTTTAATAAAATTGCTTCGGAACGATCAATCAAACCGGCTTTTTGGAAATCTTGAGCCAGTTCCAGCCGGGCTTTATCTTTAATTTCGGCGGAGAAAACATATTGCGAAGCCAATAATTTACTGTGTAATTTTATTGCCAAATCATTTTCGCCGCGTTTGCGATAAAGCCGTCCCAAACTGAATTGCAATTCAGTAAGCTGCGGTTCTTGATCAATAACTTGTTTTAGCTCATCGCTGGCAATTCCGGTTTTATTTTCCACTAGCGCATCAATACCGTCAAAAATTCGCTGCGGGAGTTGCTTGGCCTGTTTTAGCACGGTTTTCATGTCAATCCGTCCGGCAATCCAACCAAAAGCAAAAAATAATGGGGTTATAAGTAACCAAATAACTAGTATATCCAATTGTAGCTCCGTAATTAATTAAATGACATCATCCAGCTCAGAGTGTTTTGATTCTTGTTTGGTGAGCTGTTTTTTTAATTTGCTGATCTGCGTTTTTAGCCCCAGTGAATTGATGAATCCCAGCAGCAATCCAAATGCCAGTCCGAGGATGGTAAATACTGCCAACATAACAATCAGCGGTAATTTAACGGTGTAAATACCCAGGAAGTTAAATTCGACACTTTGCATATTATTAATTGCCAAAATCAGCAGCAAAACAAACAAGATGACTTGCAATGTAATCTTAATCACGCGCATGATGAAAATACTCCCGCATTAAACAGACAATTATTATAGCATAAGCCTGTAGCAATTCGAATTTACTCCGTGGCTTAATTGCGCTATAGCCGGTTAGGGGTCTTACTGGCAGCTGATTAAGTATTCGCACAAGTTAGCGTAATTAATACTATAGGTGCTATAAGTAATAATGATTTTGGCATATCTAGTTTTTAGTGACTGTTGTTAATTGGTTATAAATATAGCATAATTTAGTAATTTTCTACAATCTTTGGCACACAATCAATTACAGGGAGTAACCTTGATCGCTAGTCTGATATTGTCATTAAAAAAATAGTGGATATACTATAACTAGTGTTATAATCTGGCATTAACACTAAATATGGTGAAAATTATGCGCTACTATGGCTACGATGTGGTTCTAACTGATGTTCCCGGTGAAATTTGTCTGGCATTTTCAATTGCTGGTTGTAATCTTGGTTGTAAAGGTTGTTTTTGGCAATCAATCCAAGATGCTCCGACCGAGGAATTAAGCGACCAACTATTTGCCGCTAAACTTAATGAGTATCATGGCTTGATTAGCGGGGTGCTTTTTTATGGCGGTGAATGGTTAGTAGAGGAGTTGATTCCGAAACTGCAACTGGCACAATCACTGGGACTTAAAACCTGTTTATATACCGGTCGGCAAATTGTTTCTGCTGAAATTCGTCAGCATTTAGATTATCTGAAAACTGGCGGCTATCGTGAAGAATTGGGTGGTTTAACCAGTCCAACTACCAATCAACGCTTTATTAATGTCAATAGTGGTGAGAATTTAACCCACCTATTTTGGAAAATATTACCATCTACAAGGAAAACGGCATGAGCCTTTTTATGCAATTAAACCAGCAACAGCTCGATTCAAAATTAGAGTTTATCAATAATTATATACAACCGGCTAATGCTGCCGATGTTTCCTTGGTGGATGCCAATGCCAATATTGCCCATAAAAATGTGGCAACGTTGGCGCAGGAAATTCATAAAGATATTAACGTTCAACTAAATCGGGCGTTGATGACCGGTAAAATCCGCGAGTTATTCGGCGAAGAACTGGCAGTTGAATACATTCGTCAGCTTGATGCGCATGAAATTTACAAACATGATGAAACCCATCCGTTTTTTCCATATTGTGCTTCTATTACCATGTATCCGTTTTTACTGCATGGTTTAACCACCTTGGGCGGCGAATCGCGGGCGCCAAAACATTTAGATAGTTTTTGCGGGTCATTTGTTAATTTAGTCTTTGCGGTTTCAGCTCAATTTGCCGGAGCCTGTGGGACACCGGAATTTTTATTGTATTTTGATTATTTTGCCCGGCGTGATTATGGTGCGGATTATCTGAATACCCATCGGGCAGAAGTTGCCAATCATTTGCAGCATGTGGTTTATGCCTTGAACCAACCAGCGGCTGCACGCGGTTATCAAAGTATTTTCTGGAATATCTCAGTTTTTGATCGCTATTTTCTGGAATCGCTATTTGCCGAATTTATTTTTCCGGATGGTGAAAAACCGGATTTTACATCGGTGCTTAAACTTGAGGAATTTTTTCTTGATTGGTTTAATCAAGAGCGCACCAAGGCAATTCTTACCTTTCCCGTAGTGACTTCGGCAATGCTTACGGCTAATCATCAGCCAAAAGATCAGGAGTTTGCCCAGATGTGCGCGACTCAGATGAGCTTGGGCAATTCATTCTTTATTTATATGTCTGAAAGCGTCGATAGCCTAAGTTCGTGTTGCCGGTTGCGCAATGAGCTAACCGATAATACTTTTTCCAATACTTCCGGTGCGGGTGGGGTTGCTACCGGATCTATTAATGTGATAACTTTAAATATGCATCGTTTAATAGCGGAGAAACGTGATTTAGCCAGTGAAATTCATAAAATCCATAAATATCATGTTGCCTATCGTAAGATTATTGAGGGGTTTTTAGCCGCTGATTTGCTACCGGTATATGCCGCTGGTTATATTAGTATTAAAAAGCAATTTTTAACCATTGGGATTAATGGCTTGCTCGAAGCTGCGGAAGCGGTAGGAATTAAAGCCAGCAATAATCCGGAATATAAAAAATTTATTCAGGATAATTTAAAGATTATCTATACTGCCAATAAAGAAGCTAATCGCAAATATGGTTATTTATTTAATACTGAATTTGTTCCGGCTGAAAATTTGGGAGTTAAGAATGCCAAATGGGATCGCGAAGCTGGTTATGATATAACCCGGAGCTGTTACAATAGTTATTTCTACCCGGTTGAAGATGATAGTGTAAATGCGGTTGATAAATTTATATTACATGGACGGGAAATTAATCAATATTTGGATGGTGGTTCGGCATTGCATTTGAATACCGATGGCTACCTGACTGTGGATGGTTATTTGAAATTATTTAACCTGGCGGCTAAAACCGGCTGCAATTACTGGACTACCAATGTTAAAGTTACTTATTGCTGTGATTGTAATACCATTAATAAATTAACCTTAGATGCTTGTCCAGAGTGTGAATCAACCAATGTTAAATATGCGACACGGGTTATTGGTTACCTAAAATTAATCGATAATTTTAGTAAAGATCGGCGTATTGAGGAGAAACTTCGCCATTATCATCGGATGTGATAAAAAAACTTATTTAGATAAGTGATTGAAATGGGCGCATTTAGCGCCTATTTTTAATTCTTTCTAGCGAAATAAGCTAAAAAAGTTTTGACATGTGTAGTTGGTTATGGCATAATAACGTTCTGCCGCAAAAAGGCGGCGTTGAAAAACGAAATCAAAACAGATCTTTAACAATAAAAAACAATCAATAAATGTGAGGCATCTGGCTAATAATCGGAAAAGAAATACGATAAATTAGTTAGAAGTCGAACGGGAAACCGATATTGAGAAATTGATAGATTGAGTGTAGAGATACACTTGAATCGACGTCTAGCGAAGTGGCTTTAGCCACTTAGATTCCCTTATGGGAATCAGACTCAAAAAGTCACGGATTAAAACGAAAGAGTTTGATCCTGGCTCAGATTGAACGCTGGCGGCGTGCTTTACACATGCAAGTCGAGCGGCAGCACGACCTTCGGGTTGGTGGCGAGCGGCGAACGGGTGAGTAA
>CAZATM010000089.1:0-3275 GCA_964488065.1 uncultured Neisseria sp. | reverse complement strand
GCAATTACCGCAACTTTAGGCTTTTCCCAACCCAAAGCCCGTGCCATATCTACCGAATTTTGGATGATTTGAACTTTTTGCTCTAGGGTTGGCGCAATATTCATCACCATATCCGCCAAAAATATCAAGCGGTCATAGGATGGTAAATGAATCAAACCACAACTACTTATCAGTCGCTGAGTCCGGAGCTTATATTCCGGCTGCATCACTGCATGCATCATCACATCGGTATGCAAGCTACCCTTAACTAAACAATGAACCGTACCATTACCGGCCAGCTCGGCTGATTTGGCTGCTGCAGCAACATCATCTTTAACATCAATAATTTTTAATGCACTGATATCCAAGTGGTTGTCGGCTGCAATTTGCTTAATTTCCGCTTCTGGCCCAATTAATAATGGTTCAAGGATGCCCTCTTGGTAGGCTTGAATTGCACCGTCCAAACTCACTGCCGAACGCGGGTCAACCACCGCCGCAGGTAAGCGCCCTAATTGTTTACATTTATCAATTAAAAAATCCAAATTCATCATAACCATCTCCTCATAAACCTAATTTAACATTATAAAATCATCAACTATTCCAAGATGATAGATCAACACTCAATTTCGGGTGGTATTTTATTAAAATTGTCGCCACCACCGGTCATTATATTACTTTTAATACTTTCCGATACTAATTTATGCATTAACATCCGAATAAGCAATTACAATAACAAAATAAAGAATATGCTATCCAGATAAGAACTTGCTACAGCAACTAAATGCCATATGAAAGTCAATGTGTCTATTGATGACAACATTGTACTTGATTAATTTACTGTTATACAATAGTAAATATTTCTATTATCGATAACTGATCTATTTTTAAATTTAATCAGATATGCAATTTTAGTACACTAAAGTTTGGTTGAATAACCGCGACAGTGGAAAAAACATGAGTAAAATCTGATCTGATTTCTGGAATTATCATGTAACTTAAGTATGATTAGCTCATAAAGTATCTAATACTATATTTTGCATTAATAAAAGAGTTTTACAATTAGTTATCAGACTTAATATCGACATCTTTCTAATGCATTTGTATTCATTGCAAACCATTTAGTAATAGTTCCACAAATTGCTCAACACGAAAATCATACTCTTCTTTTTTCCAATTGCGGAATAATAAATTAATTGATGTATAGCCTCTAATAGCATTAATCAATAATTCAACATCAATTTGCCCGCGTGAATTATATGGCTTTAATCGAGCACTCAAAATTTCAAATCGTTGCTCAATAAAATCCTGTCGAATTTTATTGAACTCCTTCAAATCACTAACATGATGGATTTGATCTAAATGAAAAACAACCAAATCAAGATTTTCTTCATAATTATCAATGAAAGCCCTCACCAATATTTGTAACTCTTCTCGGAGAGCACTTGAACTAGGCAAACTCCGAAATGCATTAAGCGTTCTGTTCATCCATTCGCTAAATATTGTCGAATACAACTGCCTCTTGTCAATAAAATATTTAAAGATCAAGCCTTCAGAAAAACCGGATAATTCGGCAATCTGTTTTGTCGATGTTCGATCAAAACCATTTCTTGCGAATAAGGACAATGCAGCTTCCAATATGCTTTGTTCGGTATTGATCCGTTTTTGGCTCTTTTTTGAATTTACTTTCACCTCTAATTGATTCATAACAGTATCCATTTATTAAAATTGACCAAAAAATATTATAAATTACAACAAATTTTACTCAGTAAAGCGATTATACTGAAATAATATAACTGATTAATTTGCTATTATTTCACATAATTACAAACCATTAGACATGTGTCTTTTTGCGATTATAATACATTAACAACAATAATTACTACTCACCGACACTTAATTTTTGCCCACGCGGCAAACTTTGCATAAACGGTGGTAGTAAACATAGGAAAATTCCAGCAATAGAAAATATCACAAAAATACTTATATATGCAAGTAGCATTGACTGGCGGTTAATTGACCATGAGGACAACACCAACAATTGATATTGACTTAGTCGATGAGCCGCATTTGCCATGATAAAATGAAATCCATGGCTATAATGGTTTACGTGTGATGCAAGATCGTGCCAGCTTACCTGCGAATTGATAGTGACTAGTGTTGCGGTTATTGACGCGCCAACAGATCCGGCGAAGGTGCGAAAAAAATTAAACACCCCTGCTGCATCATTAATTAAATGTTTTGGCATCCGTAAATACGCGGTATTATATAAAATTGCCATGCAACAAACAATGCTGAAGGATACGAATACTTGCGAAATAAACAAAGCAACCAGATCAGGAGTAGTATTAATGAAGCAGAAAATAGCCTGTCCAATAACATAAGTAAGACAACAGATAATCAGTAACAGCTTGGAGTTAACTTTTGTTCCAATTAATAGTACCACCGGGGTAAATAAAATACACAAAATTCCCCGCGGAGCCAGCAAATAACCGGAACTGTCAACCTGATAGCCCCAAATTGTCTGTAATACATCCGGTAAATAGGTCATAAAAGCGTTGCACACCATATAATAAAGAAACAGAAAAATGCAGCATAATGAAAAATTCCAATCCTTGAACACCGCTAAATTTATTACCGAATAGCCCTTAGCCGCGCGCCAGAAGAAATAGATTAGAAATAAAACGGCAACCCCAAATATACCAGTCATAACGAAGGACTGGAACCACATATAGGTATTTCCCTGATCAATAAACAACTCCAAGCAACCAACGCCAATTGCAAAAAAAATAAAGCTTAGATAGTCAATTTTAACCGGTTCGGTCTTGGTTTCCTCCATAATAAAAAATACAACTAAAAAAGCAAACAGCAGCAAAGGGAGATTGACATAAAATATCCAGCTCCAATTAATATTTTGAACCAGGTAACCGCCAAATGTAGGACCAATAATTGGTCCAGTCACCAATGTAGTAGTCAAAACACTCATCATTTTGCCACGTTCTTCTTCAGCAAAATTACTGACTATATATGATTGGGACATTGCCGGAAAAAAGGCACCACCAACGCCCTGTAATGCCCGATAAATCACCATTTCGTTTAAGGTAGTAGACAGACCACACATTACCGTACAAATAGCAAAAATAAAGGTGGTAACTAACGCAACTTTTCTCATCCCAAACTTATTTATAACCATCCCAGACATCGGCATACAGATTGCTGCAGAAACCATATAGGATGTTAGTGTAAGTGAAATGTCATCAATATTGGCACCCAGCGCCCCCATCAAATTGGGTAATGCA
>CAZATM010000088.1:0-35540 GCA_964488065.1 uncultured Neisseria sp. | reverse complement strand
GTTCACTCATCAAATATGAACTATAAATTTCTGCATTGCATTTTGCAGTTGAGGGTTTGCTTTTCTTCTTCATCCAAGTTCCAAGGCGTTTTCGTAATATCAATCATAATATCATATCCGTTGTCAATGCGTAAGTTCTATCACAGTTTAAAAGCTAGTAACTGGTAATTGAATAGAGTGTTATAGCATTCATCACCGGAAGTTGTGTCCAGATACTACCATTGCTGGAGTTCAGTACTACACCATTTTCGCCGACTGCTATAAAGGTTCCATTACTGAAAGTAACGCTTAGTAAATTGGAACTTACCCCCGCTGATTGAGTAGACCAATTGCTTCCATCGCTGGAAGAGAGAATCGTTCCACCATTACCAACGCTGATGAACTGTCCATTACCGTAGGCGACACTATGCAGCTCAACACTTGAACCGCTGGTTTGTGAGCTCCAGTTAACACCATTGACCGATTTGAGAATAGTGCCATTACCGCCCACGATTATATATAAACCATTCCCAAAACTAACTCCGCGCAATTCAGCACTTGAACCGCTAGTGACACTGTTCCAGGTGCTTCCATCGGCGGAGGTTAAGATAGTTCCAGCCTTACCTACGGCTACATATAAACCATTTCCGTAAGCTACACCCGCTAGGTTATTGCTGGTGCCACTCACCGTACTACTCCAATTATAACCATTGCTTGATGACAGTATCGTTCCTAGGTCGCCAACGGCAATAAATTTATTATTGGCAAAGGTTAGACCAAGAATATTACTGCTACTGCCGCTAACTACGCTTTCCCATGAACTAGCATTGGCACTAAGCAATATATTTCCGGCATCACCAGCGGTTACGATTACGCCATTGCCACTGCTAATCGCATACAGATTTTTGGCGGTACCGCTAGTTTGCAGACTCCAGGTTTGTGAGTTACTCGAGGTGGTTATGGTTCCAACGTCACCCACTGCCACAAATAAACCATTGCCATAGGTGATTCCGGATAGATTATTGGTGGTGTTGCTGGTTTGCGAACTCCAACTACTACCATCGCTGGAAGTTTCTATGGTTCCGGCATTACCAGAGGCAGCAAATATGCCATTACCATAACTCAAATTCAACAACGTCTCGGCAATGCCGCTATTTACCAGTGTCCAGCTACTACCGTTGTCAGTGGATCTGACTACTGTTCCGGAATTACCAACGGCGACAATGATATTGCTACCATTATTATTTACACCGCGTAAGTTATTGCTGGTTCCGCTGGTTCGCTCGGTCCAAGTAACTCCATCCGCGGAGGTAATAATTTTACCGGCTTCGCCGACGACGACAAAAACACTGCCGTTAAAGGTTGCACTATATAGTGAACTACTTATTCCGCTGGTTTGTGCAGTCCAGCTAACTCCATCGGGTGAGGTTACAATTGTGCCACCGGTACCGGCAGCAACAAATTTTCCATTTCCGTAGGTAACACTGCCAAATCCGCTGCTAACGCCGCTAGTTTGCGGACTCCAGGTGATGGCATCCGGAGAAGTAAGAATTACGCCATTGGCACCGACTGCCACGAATTTACCCGCGGCATATTTAATTCCGCGTAAATTAGTGCTAATTCCGCTATTTTGAGTTGCCCAGGTGACTCCATCGGGAGATGTTAATAAAATTCCACCGGCACCAATTACCACATAAGTTCCATTACCATAGGCAACGTTATCAAGTTTATTACTCACGCTGCTGGTTTGCGATGTCCAGGTTACGCCGTCACTGGAAGTTAAAATAGTGCCGGAATAACCGGTTACCACATATTTACCATTGCCATAGCTAACGCCCAGCAAGTAGAAGGTATTGCCGCTTGCCCGTTGAGTCCAGGTAATGGCATCAGGAGAGGTCAAAATCACACCTGAAACACCCGCCGCGACAAATTGGTTACCAGCATAAATTACACTGATAATATTTGAAGTTACACCACTGGTTCGAGTAGTCCAAGTTATTCCATCCGGTGAAGTTTTAATGATACCGCTGGCGGCAACCATAACAAATTGATTCTGTCCATAGGTAATACCGCGGAGATTGCTCTGTGTCCCAATATCACCGGTAGTCCAGGTTATAGCATCGGTAGAAGTTAATAATGTTCCGGCATCACCAACCAATACATATTTACCGGCGCCATAGGCCACAGCGTATAGTCCTTTATCGCTGCCGCTTACCCGTTGTGTCCAGTTGCTACCATCGGTTGAAGTCATGATTAATCCGGCTGAGCCTAGGGCAATAAACTGGCCATTGACGAAATTGAGTCCAATAAAATCAATGGTTGTGCCGCTAGCAGCTTGTGACCAGTTGCTGCCATTACTTGATGTCATTATTACGCCGCCGGTACCGACTACGACAAATTTTCCATTACCATAAGCGACATTGTGAAAACTGCTATCGGCATTATTGCTATTAACGGCTGTCCAGTTGCTGCCATCTGGAGAAGTTAAAATCACTCCCGAATAACCGACCGCCACAAAGATGCTTCCGTTATAGGCGGAAGTCGTATAGTTTGAAAGTGGGACTTGCAGATTGGTTTGTTGGTTATTCTGTAATTTATTGATTTGGTTTGCAGCACCACTAATCATATAGTTGCTTGAATTTGAAGAAGGCGAACTTCCCGTTGAATTACAGGAGATTAATCCCGCAACCACAACGAAAAACAAAATGGCTGCAAAAATTTTTCGGAAAACGTTATTAACGCGCATTTATTAAGTACTCCTGAAAAACTACAAACTGATTGGCGATGTTAGGTATCGATGATTAAGGCAACTAACTGATTTTACCGAATGAAATTTAGAATTAGTTACGTTTTGCAACAATTTTCACCCTGAAAATAAAAAATTGGACTAATTTTGATCGGTTTAACTGTTTCTACGAATGGTCAATCAACAAAACATCGCCACAAAATTACGCTAAATAGCGCATTTGTGGCGATTATGGTGTCTATGAGTAGTGATTGTGCTAAACCTAGAATTGATTATAGCACGAGTTTATTAAGCTACAAGTTAAAAATACTGTACCCCGATGGCTTTTCTAACTTCGGCAAGCGTTTGGGCGGCGACCTCTTTGGCTTTGATTGAACCTTGGCGGATGATGTCCATTACGGCGGTCTTATCTTCGGCAAATTGATTGCGGCGATCACGGATTGGTCCAAATTTTGCCTCGAGAACTTCCAATAAATAGCGTTTAACTTTCATATCGCCCAAGCCGCCGCGCTGATAATGCGCTTTCATTTCGGCAATCGCGGCTTTATCCTCGCCAAAGACATCCAGATAGGCAAAAACCATATTGCCTTCAATTTTTCCGGGATCTTCAACTTTTATATGCTCCGGATCGGTAAACATCGAGAAGACTTTTTTCTTTAAAGTATCCGCATCATCTGCCAGATAAATACAATTTCCCAACGATTTACTCATTTTCGCCTTACCATCCAAACCGGCCAGGCGAGTATGGGTAGAGAGAACACCTTTGGCTTCAACTAATACTTCGCCATAAATACTGTTAAATTTGCGGACAATTTCATTGGTTTGTTCGATTACCGGTAATTGATCTTCGCCAACCGGTACAAACTGGGCTTTAAAAGCGGTAATATCGGCGGCTTGTGATACCGGATACATTAAGAATCCGGCCGGAACATCGGCACCAAAACCTTTTTGCTGCATTTCGCTTTTTACCGTCGGATTACGCTGCAAGCGGGCGACAGTTACCAAATTAAGGTAAAACATGGTTAGTTCGGCAAGTTCCGGCACTGCCGATTGGATAAACATGGTAGTTTTTTGCGGATCTAAGCCCACCGCCAGATAATCCAACGCCACCTCGATTACATTATTACGAACTTTTTCGGGATTATCGGCATTATCGGTTAGCGCCTGCATATCGGCAATCATTACAAATTGTTGATGGCTATCCTGCAGCTTAACCCGATTTTCCAATGAGCCGACATAATGTCCAAGGTGTAGTTGTCCGGTTGGGCGATCGCCAGTTAAAATAATTGGTTTTGTCATTGTTTGATCCTAATTAAACGTGTTGATCTATTAAAATAGTATTACCATCTGGGTCGGTGAGCATGCAGTGTGCTGGACCATTAGTATTTTCATTGGCTTCCACGCTGAGCTTTATTCCTTTGGCTTTTAACTCTTTTTGAATTTCTCGCACATCGGTGTAGGTTTCAAGTTTTTCGGCATTGCCATCCCACCCAGGATTGAAAGTTAAAATATTATTTTCAAAAAATCCTTCAAATAAGCCAATTTTAGTATTACCATTTTTTAATACTATCCATTTTTGTGAATTATCGCCAAAACCGGCGGATGTGAATCCCAATTTTTCGTAAAACTCACGGGAGACCTGAATGTCTTTCACGGTAAGGCTAATACAGAAATTTCCAAGTTCCATGGACACTCCTTTAAATATTTTTTAGGTGTAATATCATTTCATCA
The DNA here is from genome assembly GCA_964488065.1 of uncultured Neisseria sp. GTDB lineage: Bacteria > Pseudomonadota > Gammaproteobacteria > Burkholderiales > UBA11063 > Aquella. The sequence goes on along the minus strand of CAZATM010000088.1, from coordinate 31,084 downwards.
TCGTAAAGGTTATTAACTGCTGTTATGTGCAGTATAATTTATTTTTTCCAATTACGGTTTCGCGGTTTAACGATGGTACTTTCTTCGGTATCAACGATTACTTCCGGCGGTTCATCTTTATCGGTTTCCTGCTGTTCTTCTTCAACAAACTCACTAATCCATTTTTCCCATAATTCTGGAGTTTCTAAACTTATTTTGCCGATTCGTCCATCGCGGAAATCTTGAATTAAAATTTCGCTAATTCGTTGACGGTCAACAATTCCACCCGGTAGGATGCAACCGCGTTTATTTGCCAAAACATCCAACAATTTATCATAATGTAATTCTAATTGCTCAGGTTTAAGTTTGTAACGAGTAGCAAATAATTCGCGGTAAGGGCTATTTTGTAGAAATTCAATCAGATATAGGGCAACTAGTTCTTCATCCAACGCATTACGTCCAATGCTATTGCAAATAGCTAAATTGTAACCAATTTGCGGATAGCGGATTTTTTGCCACATCATACCCGGCGTATCGAAAATAACAAAGGCATCATCAACATATAAGCGCTGATTAGCTTTGGTTACTGCTGGAATATCGCCGGTTTTGGCGGATTTTTTACCGATTAGCTGATTGATTAGTGTTGATTTACCAACATTGGGAATGCCGGTAATCATTACCCGCAGTGGTTTTTCAAAGCTGGTTCCACGAGCTGGCGCGATGTCACGGCAGAGGCGAATGATTTTCTCGCGTTGCTTTTTATTGTCTTTATCGCCCAAAATAGCCTGGCTATTGCTTTGCTGGTTGAAATAAGTTAACCAAACGCTGCTGATTGCCGGATCAGCCAGATCGCTTTTATTGAGGATGCGGATGGTGCGTTTATGGCGAATAATATTTTGAATTAACGGATTGCAACTGGAAAAAGGTGCGCGGGCATCAAGTAATTCAATGACCACATCGATTTCACTGTTTAAATCCTGTAAATCTTTTTTTGCCCGGTTCATGTGCCCAGGGAACCATTGAATCGCCATAATATTCCTTTTTTAAAACGGACATAATTGTAGCATATCTAGGCTTTTTGCAGAGAGTTAGCCACTAACAAAAAACGACATTTTTACTAAGCTATGAATAGCAAGCCTTTGCTGGCTGTCAAGAAAAAAATTTACTTTTTTGAACCAAATATGTTTGTTATTTAGTCGCGACTCTTAGTATAATATCTTGTTTAAAAACACAATCTATAGTGTTTATGTTTATTATATATCTATATATAGTGTGCGGAGTCTTAGCTTTAATATTAAGGAAAACCTATGCATTTGAGTAATGAAGCCAGTATGCTGGCAACCCAATTGGGGCAGTCAATGGCACCAGTTGGTGATTTTTCCCGTTATCATGTGGTACGTAGAAATGGTGAGGTAGTTGAATTTAATCCAACTAAAATTGCCGTGGCAATCACCAAGGCGTTTATTGCCGTACATGGTCACAATAGTTTGTCATCCGTCGGGGTGCGTGATCAGGTGCGTCAGTTAACCAATATGGTAATCATGGCATTGCAAAGTCGCAAACCGGATGGCGGCTCAATCCATATCGAAGAAATTCAGGATCAGGTGGAATTGGCATTGATGCGTAATGGTGAACATGAAGTCGCCCGCGCCTATGTCTTGTATCGCGAAGAACGCCGCCATGAACGGGATTTGGAAGGCGTGCGCCAGCCGGATTCACAAATAAATGTGGTGCATGATGATGGTCAACGTAAACCGTTAAACCTCGGTTATCTTTATGCCGTGATTCAGGCTTCTTGTGATGGACTTTTAGAAGTCGATGCTAAATTAATCTTGGATGAAGCACTTAAAAATCTTTATGATGGTGTTAATCAGGCGGAAGTGTATAAATCAATTATTCTGGCAGCGCGCCAGTTGATTGAAAATGAACCGGAATATAATTCAGTTACTGCACGGCTATTATTGCATACCATTCGTCACGAAGTAATCGGACGAGAATTGTCACAAGCCGAAATGAATGAGCACTATGCAGATTATTTTGCTGAATATATTGCCAAGGGAATTAAAGCCGAGTTATTAGACCCGCGCCTAGCTGAATTTGATCTAGCTAAATTAGGACAAGCTTTGGATGGGCGCCGCGATTATCAGTTTAAATATCTGGGATTACAAACCTTGTATGATCGCTATTTTCTGCACATCCACGGCACACGGATTGAATTACCGCAAGCGTTTTTTATGCGGGTAGCGATGGGACTGGCGTTAAATGAAGTTGAACGCGAACGGCGGGCAATTGAATTTTACCACTTATTATCCAGTTTTGATTTTATGTCTTCAACGCCAACGCTGTTTAATTCCGGAACTTTGCATTCGCAATTGTCGAGCTGTTATTTAAGCACCATTTCGGATGATCTGGTCGGAATCTATGATGGGATCAAAGAAAACGCGCTGTTATCTAAATTTGCCGGTGGTTTGGGCAATGACTGGACACCGATTCGTGCCATGGGCTCGCATATTAAAGGTACTAATGGCAAATCGCAAGGGGTGATTCCATTTCTGAAAGTGGTAAATGATACCTGCGTGGCGGTAAATCAAGGCGGTAAACGTAAAGGCGCAGCCTGTGTCTATCTGGAAACCTGGCATGCCGATATTGAAGAATTTTTGGAATTGCGTAAAAATACCGGTGATGATCGCCGGCGTTGTCATGATATTAATACCTCCAACTGGATTCCGGATTTATTTATGCAGCGAGTCCATGAGCAGGGTGATTGGGCGCTGTTTTCGCCAAATGAAGTTCCGGATTTACATGACAAATTTGGGCAGGACTTTACCGAAGCCTATCAGCGTTATGAGCAGTTAGGTGAGGCTGGTAAACTGCGGATTTATAAAAAAATTCCGGCGTTGCAATTATGGCGAAAAATCTTGACCATGCTGTTTGAAACTGGACATCCATGGGTTACTTTTAAAGATCCATGTAATTTACGTTCGCCGCAACAACATGTGGGAGTAGTGCATAATTCCAATTTGTGTACCGAAATTACCTTAAATACCAATGATAAAGAAATCGCGGTATGTAACTTGGGTTCGGTAAATCTGGTAAATCACGTGACTGATCGTGGGTTGGATAGCGAAAAACTCAAACGTACCGTTACTACCGCGATGCGGATGCTGGATAATGTAATTGATATTAATTTCTATCCGGTGGTTAAGGCGCGCAATTCGAATTTACGCCATCGCCCGGTTGGATTAGGCTTTATGGGCTTTCAGGATTGTCTGCATTTAATGCGGATTCCATATGCTTCGGTTGAGGCCGTTCAGTTTGCCGATATTTCGATGGAAACAATTGCGTATTATGCTTATAGTGCCTCCAGTGAGCTTGCCAAAGAACGTGGCAGCTATGCGAGCTACGCCGGTAGTTTATGGTCACAGGGAATTTTACCGCCAGATTCACTTGATAAAGTAGCTAAAGCTCGGGGTAATGCCGACTATTTCCAAGTTGATCGTTCCGCAACCTTGGATTGGGATGCACTACGCCAGCAAATTTTGGCAAATGGCATGCGTAACTCCAATTGTCTGGCAATTGCACCAACTGCGACGATTGCCAATATTATTGGCGTGTCGGCTTCAATCGAGCCAACTTATCAGAATATTTTTGTAAAATCCAATTTATCCGGTGAATTTACGGTAGTTAACGAGTTCTTGGTACGGGATTTGAAACAACGTAAACTATGGGATGAGGTGATGTTGGGCGATATCAAATATTTTGATGGTAGCCTGGCTAAAATTGAGCGGATTCCGGCAGATTTGCGTGAATTATATGCTACCGCCTTTGAAATGGATCCGAGTTGGTTAATCGAAGCCGGTTCGCGGCGGCAAAAATGGATTGACCAGTCGCAATCGCTTAATTTATATATGTCGCAGCCATCCGGGCGTAAATTGGATGAATTGTATAAATTAGCGTGGGTGCGGGGTTTAAAAACTACCTATTATTTGCGGACACTGGCAGCTACTTCGGCAGAGAAATCTACCGGGCGTGGTGGTGAATTAAATGCGGTATCGGTTGATGGCGGGGTTGGACAATTTAGCTCGCGGGTTAATATTGACAACACTCCGGCAACCGATGCTAAATTCTGCTCAATTGATAATCCCGATTGCGAGAGTTGTCAATAATTTTGGTCTAGGAGGCGCAAGTCTATGCTATAATTCGCCTCCATTTTAAATTATTGTTTATCGATGCTGCGTATCAATATGATGGATTAATTTATTGATTTTGATAATTTTTTGCGGATGAAATTAGCTTTTTATTATTCAAAATTAATAAGTCGTACTATATTTGTTGATATCTCTAACATCGTTTATAAAAAGGAAAACTAATGAAAAAAATGTTATTGGCGCTTATCGGTGCTACTTGTACTTTTGCTTACGCTGGTTCACCGGTGGTATTTCCAATTGCTTGTAATGGTAATGTTATGATTACCGAATCGGCAACATTAGCTCAAGTTCAACAATGTCAAATTGACAAACAAAAAACTAGTTCCGGAATGTATGAAGTTAAATTCTACGATATCAACAAGAAAAAATATGAATGCTTCTTTCCAAATAATACAGCAACAGCTACAATCAATCATTGTAGCAACGGTTAAGCTATTGAAACGTTGTAAAATTGTAACCCCAGAATATTTCTGGGGTTTTATTGTAGCTGGGTTTTGATGATGTTGACAAGATGATGAATGCCCAGCTTGCTAATTAGTGATGGAATAATTATGAAAAAAATATGGGGTTTATTTATAGTCGGGGCATTGTTGATGCCGCTTGCTGGTGCTGAAACCATTTATGTAGCAGTGGCTAGTAATTTTTTAAAACCGATTCGCGAAATTGCCAACCAATATCAGCAGCAAAGCCATGATAAAATTATCATTTCTGATGCCAGTATTGGGGTGTTATCCAATCAAATTAAAAATGGTGCGCCATATCAGGTGTTTCTGTCTGCAGATAGCGCTACGCCGGCATTACTGGCTAAACAACAATATGCTGTTGAAAGTACTCAGTTTACTTATGCTTATGGGCAGTTGGTTTTGCTTAGTTCCAGTGGTAAGCTGGATAGTCCATTGCAACGTCTGCAAAGTGGTAATTATACTCATTTATCAATCTGTGATCCCAAAATCACCGTCTATGGTGCTGCGGGATATCAGGTTTTGAATAAATATCAACTATTGCCTAAAATTCAAAATAAGTTAGTAATTAGCGAAAATATTAAGTTAGCATTTGATTATGTGGTAACGAAAAATGCCGAGTTGGGATTTGTGGCGTTGTCGCAGGTTATCTTAGACAAGAGTATTGCGCGAACTGATTATTGGATTGTTCCTGATTCAATTGCACCATTGATTAAACAAGATGCAATATTATTGGCTAAAGGGCAGAATAGCCGTGGAGCACAACAGTTTTTAGCATACTTAAAGAGTAGCGAAGCTAAGAAAGTTATTAATCGTTATGGCTATAAATAATCATTCAACATTGCAATATTGCCAATAATCAAATGAGATTGAGTTAAAATATGAATAAAATTGAATTTTTACCGATTGGAGTGATTCATTCGCCATTTCAAAATACTACTGGAACACCGATTCAAGCCGTTGCGGCAGCTGAGGTTAACGGGAGTATTGAAGTATTTCCCGAATATGTAGATGGTTTAAAAGACCTTGGTGGTTTTTCGCATTTAATGCTTTTTTATCATTTGCATTTGGTCAAGACCAAAGCGCTAATTGTTACTCCGTTTTTGGATAATGACAGTCATGGTTGTTTTGCAACGCGTTCACCGAGTCGTCCCAATTCAATTGGGTTTTCAGTGGTGAAATTAATAGCAGTTACTGGTAATATTTTGCAAATTCAGGGAGTTGATATCATTAATGATACGCCACTATTGGATATAAAACCATACATTCCGGATTTTGACTCTTTTACTAATTGTGATATCGGCTGGTTTGAGAAAAACAGGCATAAGCTTCATCAGGTCAAAGATGATGGGCGTTTTTCATCACTTTAAAGTATAACCGGTGGGTAATAATCTAAATAACTTATGATTTGCGAGAAGATATGAAAAAATTAGTCTTAATTTTCCTGCTAGGATTTGCTATAACGAGCTGGGCACAAGATGAATCAGCTATCCCGGTCATTAAAAATCAGCATTTGTCAACTGCCTTATGCACTACCAACGGCGGTAGTATTATGGTTGAACATAATGGTGTCGGCAAAAAATACCAAGTGTGTATTTTTGAAGACAATCGTCAATGTGAATTGAACGCCTTAAATAATAAAGCTTGTCCAATTGGAGGTTTGAAAATTACCGGTTTTGATACCCCGGCACAGATTTATTGTGCTATCCAAGGTGGCAAAATTTTAGCGGTAGAGAGTGCTGTTTGTACTTTAAAAGATGGTCGTAAAATTTTGGCAGAAAAATATTATAACACGAAATAAAAAAATTGCAAAATTTATTTGAAACCTAAGTAAATCAATGCTTCCTTAGGTGGAGAAATTTTACGTGTTTTTAAGATTTTTTGCTTATCCACAAAAGCTGTGGATAACTCCGTGGATAAGTTTATAAAACTAGGCTAAATCCCTTGGTAATTCAGACATTTTAAGTGGTTGACAAAATTAATGCGATATGTAAATATTAAATAAAATCAATATGATGTAATTTGTCAACAAAAAATTTTTACAAAAATAAAACTTGACAGCAATTTTGTGGATAACTTGGAGCAAAAACTGCGGTAAATCCCTTGAAAATTGGACTATTTCAGTAAAAGCTAAATTGAAAATCAGGTGTAGAAAAAAGTTTAAAAATGAGCAGTAAAATAATTTTTTTTCAGAGTAGTGAATCTGGCTTAAGTGGCGATAAAGTCGGTTTAGCGGATCTGTTGATAACTCAGCTAAATTCAACTGCCAAAGAGCGCTTATTTGAAGCAGCAACGATCATCGTTCCCGAGCGCTTGATGGGTATCATGCTTAAAGATAAAATTACCCGCAGTAGCGGGATTTGTGCCAATCTGGATTGCGTAACTTTACCAGGCCCGGTTTTGGAGAAAATTTATCTTAAAAACAATCCCGGACAACAATTATTTGATTTTAGCCAGGCAAAGTTTTTGATTTATCAATTTCTATGCCAAATGAATGAAAATAATACTATTGACGATGCTGAATTAAGCAATTATCTAGTGGTCGCGGGTGAATTTGATCGCACCCGTGCATTTACGCTGGCAACCCAGCTTGGCGAAATTTTCCATGAGTATCTCTACCTGCGTAGTGAAGAATTACTGGGTATTGATAAAATGAATTTACCACAGTGGCAAAAACAGCTGTGGAATAATTTGCAATCAGCGATTGCACCGCAAAAAACCTATCTGGATATTTTTAGTTATTTCATGACGGTTGATTTAGGCTCTGAAAATCTCGATCTGCCTCACGAATTATATATTTTTGCTTTGAGTTCAATTTATCCGTCACAATTGCGGATTTTAAATCGACTTTCAGAGCGGATCAATGTCTATTGGTATTATCTGGCGGTATCGCATCATTATTATGGCGATTTACTAAGTACCAGTGCGCGCGCCAAGCTTGAGAAGAAATATCTGCGAAAACCGGATTTATCACTGGATGATTTATATTTGGTTGACGGCAACCCGTTGGTGGCGAATCTGGGGCAGCAATCACGTGAATTTGTTGAATTATTACAAGCGAATGAAATTGAAGTTTATCGTTTTGACGATAGTCCAGTAGCAAACAAGGCAAGCAGTACCTTTTTACAATTGCTGCAAAACGATATTCGCAATCTTAGTTTCCGGATAGATGAGCAATTTCGTTGCAGTGATAACGATGAATATTATGCCAATCCAGTATTGCTGACGACGGCTAAAGAATCTGAGGATATTCATGATGTTGCTTGTGCCAGTAGCATCAAGATTAATTCCTGCCATAATCGGATGCGCGAGATTCAGGTTATGTTTAACGAGCTGGCTGAATTATTCCGGCAAGTTCCAGACATTTCGGCGAGTGATATTTTAATTACTGCGCCGGATATTGATGATTATGCTACCTATTTGCAAGGTGTGTTTGAAAATGAAAAGATTGTTACCACCAATCATCAAGAGTTGACGCTTTGCTATAATTTGACCGGCAATCGGCGCAATCGCAGTTACAAAGTTTTAGAAACGATCAAATTTATTCTGAATTTTCCCTATCATTTACCGGTTAACAGTTTGCTGGAATTATTGATGCAGACCGAAATTCAGAAGCAGTTGGCAATTACCGCCAATGATATTAGTGTTATTGAGAAATGGCTTAATGATAATCGGGTTAATTTTGGCTATGATGCCGAGGATTATCAAATTTATGGCTATAGCAATTATTCGGTACACAGCTTCCGCCAGTTTCTGGATAATCTATTATTGGGTGGCTTTATCAATCAAGATTCTTTGGAACAGGCTAATCAAATCCCATTACTTACCTTAAATGGGCAAAACTACCTTCCGTATGACAATCTTGATTATGCTGATCTGGCATTGGCACATAAGCTAATTTTACTGATTGATGAATTGCAGGAATTACGCCGCCAACTCTATCTTGATCAACATAATTGGCGGGAACTTGAGCTGGCAGAAGTTTGCCAATTGCTCAATCGCTTACAGACCCAATTATTCAGTGATGATGACAGCTTGTTGACAATTAATCGTTTTATCGGTCAATTGCAATTACAAAATTCCGAGACTCTGGTTAATCTGGCAATAATCAATCAGTTAATTGATGAGTTTTGTCAGAACTCTCGAACTTCACTGACGTTAAATGGTGCAATTACCTGTGCCTCATTACGGCATATCCGTAATTTGCCGTTTAAATATGTTTATATTCTGGGATTAAATTTTGGTGAGTTTCCGCGCGAATATCGTCCAAATCGTCTAAGTTTGCTGGCCTATGACTGGTGTATTGCCGATCGCAACTATAATCTTGAAGACAAGCAAATTTTCTTGGATACCATTTTGGCGGCCAAAGAACGCTTATGGTTAAGTTATATTGGTCGACGGGAAACCGATAATAGCGAGATCAAACCTTCGGCGGTGCTGAAATTGTTGATAACTACGTTGGGGCAGAGTTGTTATGATTTTCAGGCAGCAACTGGCGAAGTCTTACCGCGCTATAATTTTTGCAATGTTTGGCAACAACACGCCCTCCATCCTTTTCATAATAATCGCCAGAAAAATTTCTCGCTGATTTGGCAAAAAATTACCGCAGCCGCCAGCGAGGTCGATCATGACTTGCGCTGGGATTTTAGCCGGATTTCACCGTTAAAACTTGCAGATGAGCAAAAACAACGTTTTAGCAATCTCACGCTGAATGATTTATGCCGAACTTTTAGTTATACTAATGTCAATTTATTACGGACAATTGGAATTAACAGCAAAGATTATGCACCGGAATTGGTGGATCATGAAAGTTTTGATTTGCAAAGTCGCCAGCTGGCTATTGATTTCTACGCTGTGTGCGAAAAATATGCCGCGGTGGTTGCGCCTGAGAAATTAGCCACATATCTTAGCACTAGTGGAATATTCGGTTATCAACAATTGGGTACCACGCAGTTTGAGCATTATTATACCCTTTATCAATATTATTGTCGCCAACGCGGGCAACGTCAAATTGCGGTTAGTGTGAAATATTCACTTACCCGTAAATTGGCCGGAAATCTTACTAATATCGAATTATCAATAAATGATCACTGGTGGGTGGAAAATGAGCATGTGATTGTTTGTGATGGTTTTGCCGATATTCGCCATAACCAGCCGGCGGCTAAATTGGATGATGTCAGTTACCGCTTACGGATTCGCGGATTGATCTGCTACTTGTTGCTGGCACATGGGGTAGTAGTAGCGGGCAGTGATTATCCCTTGGCGGGAGTAATTATCCGCCAGCTAACACTAACTGGTGAAAGCCGGGATTTTAAAATTCAGGTTGATGATCCACTGCTGTTACTGGCAAAAGTTATCAGTTATTATTGGCGAAGCTTAACCAATCCGCTGTTAATTCATAAAACCGCAATCACTGAGTATGCCAAAGCCCGTAATGAACGCTACAAAAATGGTGAATTCAAATATAATGCGCTGCAGTTGGCACAAAAAGCCGCAGCAAAATACCTTGCCGACTGGCAAAATTATGAATTGGATGAGATAAAAAATGATCCGATTTTTGCCGCGTACGCAGTAGATTATTTTGATTTTATCCAAGATGTTGGTGGCGTGAATGATATTATTCAGATCGGCAGCATCCTCGCCGAATTACGTACCTGACGAAAGTACTTACATGACACATCCATTACAACAAATCAGCTTTACAGAACCTAATCAGGCGTGGACGATCGAAGCCAGCGCCGGAACCGGTAAGACCTGGACGATAGAGCGATTATATATTAAAGCCTTGCTGGAAGGATCGCAGCCGCAAAATTCAAATCTGCCGCTGACGGTTGAAAATATCTTGGTGGTTACTTTTACTAATGATGCTACCAATGAATTAAAAGAACGCATTGGCGATCAGATTGATTTAACCATCAATCTGCTGATTTATCTTAATCGTGCGACCAATGAAATCACTACCGTTATCAATAATGATCCATTTATTGAATATTTGCAGCAGCGCAAATTAGCAGCTGATTATGACTATCGCAAAGATATTTTGATTTTAACCCGTGCCTTGCAAAGTTTTGATAGCGCAGCAATTTATACTATCCATGGCTTTTGTCATCGGATTTTACAGGATTATCAGCTGGAGTGTGCGGTTGATGGCAGTTTTGAGCTGGTTGCTACCAAAAGATCGCTTATTGAAGAGTTGGTCAGAAATTTTTTTCGTGCTCAGATAGTTAATAATCCGCAAGTAAATACTCAGTTGGCGACGGTTTATGCTAATTTGGAGTCGTTATTTAGCTCTAATGATGGACAATTAGATTTACTTGAACGGATTGCTGGCAAATTACCGGCAGACTTATTGGTTTTAACACCGGATGGTTACAAGATTAAGTATAATTTTCCAGCGCCAGCGGATTTGCAAAATCTAACTAAAGAAGATTTAACTGCCGAAGAATTACGGGTGACAAAAGTCCAGTTTTTGGCGGCAGTCAGTAATTATTTTCTCGAATATTATCCACCGCTTGCTGGTAGTTTGGCTAGTTTGTCTTATGATGAACTGATCCAAAAAGTGAGTTTGGCATTAACTAGCAGCCAGCTGCTGGCTGATAAATTATTTTATGAATTTCCGGTGGCGTTTATTGATGAATTTCAAGATACCGATTCGTTACAGTGGGCAATTTTTAGTCGGATCTATCAGCTAAGCTCTGCTAAACGTGGCAATGTTGTGGTCGTCGGTGATCCCAAACAGGCAATTTATCGTTTTCGTGGGGCGGATGTTGATACCTATCTTGAAGCCCGTGCTACGATTAATAATAGTGTTGAATTAAGCGCTAATTTTCGCTCGCATCCGCAAATAATGAATTTTATCAATCAGTTATTTGATCTTGAAAATCAGGGTGTTGACATCGCAAATAGCTTTTTGGGAAATGGCATTGATTATCATGCGGTGGCAGCCGAGGCTGATTCGCAATTTACCTTGCCTTCGGCGGAAACACTGAATGCGCTGGCTGCTGAAAAACAAATAGCTAGTAAGTTTTATGATGAACGGGTGCAACTGGTAGCAATTCCCGGCAGTCTCGCGGATGAGCGCAAACAAAACCTATTAATGGCATTGACCCAAGAAATTTTGCTGCTCCTAAATGCGGATGCTGGTTTATCCGGCAAAATTGCGATCCTGGTTACCAAAAATCGTGAGGCGAATGAGCTGGTAAATTATCTGCGTAAATTTGGCGTGAAAGCCGCCGAATTAAAGTTGGGAAATATTTATGCGACCGCTACGGCAACTGAATTGTACCGAATTTTGCTGGCAATTAATGATCTTGGTAACCGGCGGAATTTTTTCTTGGCATTATCCAGCCGAATCTTTAATCTGGATTTAAGCCAGTTTAGTTTAGTGGGCAATAATCCATACATCGAATTATGGCAGAGTAATTTCTTCCGTTATCGCGCAATTTGGCAGGGCAAGGGCATTATCTCATTGGTCTATGCAATTTTGAGCGATGTTATGGCAGCGCATGGCGAGAGTACACCGCTATTCACTCCTCGGGAATTGGCTAATCTCTGGCAATTGGCGGAATTGGTCAATCATCAGGCGCAGAGGCAACCCAATCATTGCGAATTACTATTTTGGTTTAAACAAAAAATTCACGATGCCAAGAATAATTTATTGGATGATAAAGATGGTAATAGCGAGGAATTGGTGCGCTTGGATAATGATGATGAGCAAATAACTATTACCACTCAACATAAAGCCAAGGGTTTAGAATATGAGATTTTATTTTGTCCATATTTTAAGGCCGGCATCAAATTAGATGGTGTCTATGACTTTAATTACCGCCGTCCATTTTTTAATAATAGTCGAGTAAATGGCGAAGAGCAATCTCAAGTGGTGATAGATGAACCGCGTGGGCTAGAAATTGTTAAAGAGGATAATAAAGAAGCGCACCGACTCAATTATGTGGCATTAACCCGGGCAAAAAGCCGGCTATACATTTATTTGAAGCAGCCAACGATTAGTAAAGTCAGCGGCAAATATAATACCAATCAACGTCCGGACAAGGTCGCTGAACTGTTTGGTTTTAATTTCAAAGATGAAAATGATATTTCACATCCGCTATTTAATTATCCGGCATTATTTGGTTCTAATCCGCAATCCGCGCTGAAACACCCGCAATTAATGCCGGGAGTAGTTGCCTATCGGCGGGAACGGATTGTTGAAAATGATTTGCACAAATTGCGTTTAAATTTAGTGCCAACCACCACTCACGTGGCAGATTTATATCAGGTGGCAGATGTAGTTAATTTAGATTCCGCCTATACCCGTCAGAGTTATTCCAGCCTTACTGCCAGCAAAAATCATGGCGAATTAGCACTAACCGATTATTTTGTCACCGATGAGGCCGAAACTGTTATTAATCCGCCAAGTTACCGTTATTCGATTTTGCATGACAAAAATTTGCGTGGCGCGGTATTTGGAACCTTGTTTCATGAATTGTGTGAAAATTATCCACTGAGTATTGAACAATTAGCCGCAATCCTTCAGCGGGCAAATATTGATGCCAATCCGGAATACGTGCAGCAATTGGATGATATGCTCGGCGAAGCATTTAGTTATCCGCTGGTAGATAATGTTTGTTTGAATGATGTCCTTGATAGTAGTCAGCATGAGCTGGAGTTTACTTTATTGATAAATAATCATCACCAGTTAGCTAGTGAAATTGCTGATTTGCTGGCGCGCTATTTTGGTGATAATCATCCATTTAGCTTAGCCTGCCGCACCTTGGGGGTGATTGAGGAGGGGTTCTTGGTGGGATTTATTGACCTATTTTTTGAGTATCAGGGAAAATACTGGGTTTTGGATTATAAAACTAATACCTTGGATGATTATTCTGCGCCGACTGACATCAATGCTGTAAATAATTCACTTATCACTTCAATGGCAGAGCATCACTATTATCTGCAATACTTATTATATCTGGTGGCAATAAAACGCTATCTTGAACAGAGTCTGCAAATTGCCGATGCCAGTTCGTTATTGGGGGGGGCGGTATATTTTTATGTTCGTGGGATTTATACCGTCGCTGCACAGCCGCCAGCGGGTGTTTTTATCGACAATAGTAATCAGGAATTGATCCGCGAGCTAGATTTATTACTGCGGGGTAGCAAGTCATGACTGAGATTAAAACGCTGGGTTATTATTTAACTAAATTAGCGTCCGCACAATTGGATGACATGGCGCGTGGGCAATTTACGCAATTGATTGATTTGATTTTAGCTGATTTGAGTTTGGGTAGCAGTTGCAGTCGTTTATCTTTACTGAGTAATTCTAGCGGGATTGAACCGAATAGCATTATTGATTTATTATTAACTAGCGGCTTAGCCGTTGTTAGCGATTTTACTAGTGTAACGATTCCGGCATTGCCGCTAGTTATAATTAAAGATAACAATGATTGTTGGATATATGTCAGTAAATACCTAGCGTATGAAGTCAGGTTAGCCGCTAAAATTATCCGGCTAGCCAAACGTATGCCCAATTATCCGTATCAAGTATATCAACAACAGCTAGCCAAGTTGACTTTTTTCAGCCAATCGCAACGCTACCCCAATAGTGAACAGCTAGCGGCGATAATCCATGCCGCTAATTGTGGTTTAAGTGTAATTAGCGGTGGACCTGGGACTGGTAAAACTACTACTGTTACCATGCTGTTATGGCTTTTTTACCAACTCTATGGCGAAGAGTTGGTGGTAAAAATTTGTGCACCAACCGGTAAAGCCGCAACGAGGGTTCGTGATTCGGTAGCCGGTAGTTGTGAAAAACTGCTTAACATTCCGGAATTTACTGCCGGACAAAGTGCTTTGCAGAAGTTATTGTCTGATAGCGATAATTTTAGTACCATTCATAAGTTATTGGGCTATATTCCGGGAAATATTTATTTTCGCCATACTGAGTCAAATCCACTGGCAATTGATGTATTAATCGTTGATGAATCTTCAATGATTGGATTGCCGTTATTTAGCAAGTTGGTGGCGGCAATTGATGAACCGCGAATTAAACATATTGTTTTTCTGGGCGATAAAAATCAGTTATCTTCGGTAGAAGAGGGTTCAGTCTTTTCGGCATTAATGCAGTTGCAGTTTGACAAAATGCCGGCAGAACCCATCGATTTATTTAGCCAGCCGCAATTACATAAAGTTGCCGCCGAACTAAATATCAGCAATCGCAATCAACCGCAAATTGCCCAGTTGGCAAATTTAATTTTGCAGCAGGATTATACTAGTTTTATTCGGGAGCTAGCGGATACTGGTGCGGTTAAATTAGTTAAGCCGCAATTGGCTTTGATTTTGCAGCAATTTTTGGCTGAGGCGGGTGAATTAACTGCCTATATTCGACAAATGCAGGAGCGAGCTACTGACGATTGGAGCTACGAGCAACTGATTAATTGCTTCAACTACCAGAGTATTTTATGTCTGACTAATCAAGGATTATTAGGTTGTGAAAATCTTAATCGTTTATTGGAACGCGGCATCCGGCAGCAGTTTTCTTTTGCCCGCGAGTGGTATAATGGACGTCCGGTAATCATTCAGCAAAATGATTATAATTTGGGATTATTTAATGGCGATATCGGAATTTGTCGGATTAAAGATGGTAAAATTAGCATAAAATTTAGTGCTGAACGGGAATTTATTCCGGAAATTTTGCCGGAATATAAACCGGCTTATGCAATTACCATTCATAAGTCACAGGGGTCGGAATATCACAACGTTACCATTGTGTTAGGTGCGCTGGCTAATCTTGGAGAGGCGATTAATTTGCTGACTCGGGAGCTTTTTTACACCGCATTAACCCGTGCCAGACAACAGGTGATTATTTATAGTGATAAACCCGCGCTCAAGCAATGTCTGATGACAGTTACTAAACGCTTAAGTGGATTACCGGCATTATTTAAGTCGCTATAAAATTAAGCACTAAAATAGCTACAAGGCATAATGTTAATTGGTAGATAATTAAAAGAAGGAAAGAAATTATGCATGAATTTTCGTTGTGTGAGGGAATAATTAAGCAGGTTGTTCGCGCCAATCATGAAGAGACCAATAATCTGGCAACCGTTACCATTGAAGTTGGAAAGCTTGCTGGGGTTGATATTGAATCATTGTGCTTTTGGTTTCCAGTGGTAGCCGGCAAGCTAAATTGTCCGCAGTTGCAATTGCTGGTTAACGAAATTGACGGTAGGGCACGGTGCAATAGCTGTAATCATGATTTTATTTTGCAAAATCTTTATGACCCGTGCCCCAACTGTGGCGCTTTTGGTGATTATCAAATTACACAGGGACGAGAGATGTTGATTAAGTCCTTTACTAAGTGATGTTACGCATGATAAAAGCTTTAGCTCTAATTTATTGATTTTTCCTCATGGCACGCTGATTTTACACGGGCTTTTCAGCGCGCAAAATCGTCAAACTCAATAACTTAGTGCTAAAACATAGGTATGTGCGTAACAGCAGTTACCAAATTACCTTGACCGTAGTGTGGCTAAAATGTTAAAATCCGTACCGAAATCAGGAAGGTTTCACATTGGTCAACAGACCGTTATCCCACGAAGGGATTTATTGCTCTTGCCAACAGTCATGGGTTATTGGCAAGGTTGGTTATTGTAAATCTTGGAAAAGGGTAGTTTATGCATATTCCTGATGGTTATTTAAGTCCACAAACAACAATTCCAGCACTGGTGGTTATGGCTGGTATTTGGTATTTAGCGTTTCGCAAAATTAAAATCAATCAAAATCCGCACTTAATTCCGTCTTTGGCGCTGTGTGCCGCCTTTTCATTTGTGATAATGATGTTCAATGTCCCGGTAGTTGGTGGTAGTTCGGCTCACGCGGTGGGTGCTGTGTTGGTCGCTATCTTGGTTGGACCATGGGCAGCAATCATTGCCATCTCTACAACTCTGATTATTCAAGCAGTAGTTTTTGGTGATGGTGGAATTATGGCAATCGGCATTAATTGTCTGAATATGGCAGTTATTATGCCATTGGTTGGATATGCTCTTTATCGCCTTATCAGCGCGAATGCTGTATTGGGAAGCAAACGTAATTTGGTCGCGGTATTTATTGCTTCGACAGTCGGTTTAATTTGTGCAGCGCTAGCTGCGGCAATCGAAATGGGTGTTCAGCCAATCTTTTTTACTGATACCCACGGTTTGCCGTTATATGGATTTTATTCATTAGCCGTCACTATTCCTGCGATGTTAATCAGCCATTTAATTGCTGGACCAATAGATGGGATTATTTCCATGCTGGCAGTAGCGTATGTGGTTAAATTTGCCCCGCAATTAATCGTAAGAACCGCTAATACTCATACCGAACTAAACCAAGAAAAAGCGCAAGTAAAAATTAACTATAAAGCAATTGTTATAGTTCTCATTGTAGCGGTTATTTTATCACCGCTTGGTTTATTGGCCTCCGGAACTGCATTTGGCGAATGGGGTACCGATGAAGTTAAACAAATTATTGGTTTTATTCCCAGAGGAATGGCTCAGGCTGCCGATAAGTGGCATGCGTTATTTCCTGATTATTCAATTCCTCATTTTGGCGAAACACCGTTGGCGCTGTCAGTTGGATATATCGCTTCGGCGATTGTTGGGATGGTCATTATTTCTACGTTGATTTTGCTTTCAGCACGCTTAACTAAGCGTAAATAATTGTAGTTAAATATAGCTCAATCTATGTGTCAAATGGAAAACATTCCACAGTGGTTATTCAATCCGCCGGAAAAGATTGCAACCGAAAAAAGGCAACGGTTAAATTTTTTACGGCGGACAATTACGCATTTAAGTAAAATATTTAGTAACGAAATTTATTTGGCAGAGCAGGCAAGTTTGCCGGGGTTGCTGCAAAAAATTGACCCGCGTGCCAAGTTGGTAAGTTTGTTGGGGCTTGTAGTTTTTAGTAATTTTACTTCCAGTTGGTTAGTGTTTTTTCTATTATTTTTCATCAGTTTAGGTTATGCCAAATTAAGTAAATTAAATTTGGTGATTTTTTTACAGCGGGTATGGGGCTATATTCCGTTAGTGATTTTGCTGTTTTCTCTTCCCGGAATATTCAATTTATTTTCCCCAGGCACTCCGCTGGTGGTTCTAATTGCCGCAAAATCCGGCGGAATGTTTGCAAATGGCTTATATATTAGCGTTAATGGTGTTGCCATAGTTGGCAAGTTGGTTGTGCGCAGCGGTGTTAGTTTGGGTTTTGCCTATCTATTGATTATTACTACACCATGGTCGCAAATTAGCCATGCGTTGAGTCGCTTCCGTATTTTTCGCGGATTCGTGTTGATAATTGACATGTGCTACCGTTACCTATTTTTGCTGGCGGTGTTGGCAATTCAAATGACCGAAGCTCGCTTTTTGCGCAGTGTCGGTGCGATTTCCCACCGCGATAATCGCCGCTATTTAGGGCATTCGCTGGCATTATTATTTATTAAAGCCAGCTTTTGGTCGGAGGAAATTTATGCCGCAATGCGCCTCAGAGGCTATACCAACCGGTTTGTTTCAATCAAAACGTTGCGATTTTCGCTTGCCGATGGGGTTTTTTTGCTCAATAACGGCATAATTCTATTGGTCTTATTATTTTTGAGTCGGATATAAATTTGCGTGAAATTCTTTTTAAATGTGAAAATCTAAGCTTTAGTTACGATCATAAAACACCGATATTGGAAAAACTGAATTTAACCATTTATTCCGGTGAAGCGGTTAGTATCTTGGGTGCCAACGGCTGCGGTAAATCAACCTTGTTAAAGATGTTCTCTGGATTACTTTTTCCTAGTTCAGGAAAATTAATGGCTTTTGGTGAGGAATTAACCGCCCACTCAATGCGCAATGACAGCTTTGCCCATCAATATCACCGCCGGATCGGTTTTATTTTTCAAGATTCCGATGTGCAGTTATTTTGTAATAGTGTGGAAGAAGAATTAGCTTTTGGACTATTGCAACAGGGGTTCTCGGTTGATGAGACCCGTTCACGAATTGATGATATCGTAAAACTATTGGGAATTGAGCATCTAATTGACAAAACGCCATTTAAGTTGAGCGGCGGCGAAAAGAAAAAAGTGGCGATTGCCGCAACCTTATTGATGAATCCGGAAGTATTAATTCTCGATGAGCCAACCAATGCACTGGATCCAAAAACTCAACACTGGTTAGTTCAATTATTAAATCACCTGCACCAAGCCGGTAAAACCTTGATTGTAACCACTCATAATCTTGATTTGGTTGGGCAATTAACTACCCGGGGGATTTTATTTAACGAGATGCATCAGATTGTTGCGGATGATGAATTGTCCAAAATAATGGCAAATCACGATTTACTGCGGCAAGTGAATTTAATTTATTAAGAGCCAGCGTCGCGAGACACGCGTGTCTGGAGCGAGTATTAATAAAGTGAACCAATTGTAATTTATTAGGATTACAACAGTAGATTATATGTTGTTTCTCAGGGGCTGGTAATGATAATAGCAGTTATAGATGGACAAGGTGGTGGAATTGGTAGCAGCTTGATTGAAGTTATCCGGCGCGAGCTAGGTAATAGCATAAATATTCTGGCCTTGGGAACCAATGCGTTGGCAACCGCGGCGATGCTTAAGGCCGGTGCCAATCAAGGCGCGACCGGTGAGAATGCAATTTTAGTAAATGCCGGCAAAGTTGATGTTATCATGGGCTGTTTGAGCATTATTATTGAGAGTGCATTGGTTGGCGAACTGACTTCTGCCATGGCGCAAGCAATTGTTAATAGTACGGCTAAAAAAATTATATTGCAGCCTAATCGGAATAATATTTTTGTTGCCGGTGTGAGTAAGCAACCCTTGCCACATCATATTGATGATGGTTTGACCTTGTTGAAACAGTTTATGGGAGAAAATAAAAATGTGTGAGGCTAATGTTTATTTATTGGCTGAAAATGATGAATGTCAACTGTTACTCGAATCGGTTGATAAATTGTTGCCGACCGAAACCGGAATTTATTTGGAAAATATTTTTGGTGAACGAAAAACCGTCCACGCGGCAATTCATAAAATGGAACTGGTGCATCATCGAATTATTTTGAAAACTTTAGATTAATTAAAGCCGACCGATATTTTTTAAACTAATCGTTATAAAAGAAAAACCGAATTCAGTGGAAGATGAATTCGGTTTTAATTTGTGTTCTGCGAATTTAGTGGAAGGTAAATTCGCAGATTCTGTGAGTTCATTGATAAATCTAGCATTCGTCGGTCGTTTCTCCTTGTAATAGGTTGACTAATTTAGTGGAAGTTAAATCAGCCAAGATTGTTTATGGTCACTAATTGATTAAAATGTGTGGCTGAAGCCAACTGCTGCGGTTTGGGTATTAGTGTAAGCCAAACCATTGCCGGTTGACCAATTATAAGAACCACCATTGGCGCCATAGCCACCATAATAAGTTCCGGAATAGGCGCTACCATACTGCATACTACCAGCAACATCACCATACCAGATCTGTCCGTAGTTGACATAGACAATGGTTGCAGGTGTAATATTCCAGTCCAGCTCGGCGACGGCTTGATTATAGCCAGTACCACCGATTTGTGAGCCGGTTCCGGTTGCCAGTTGCCATGGATTGGCACCAGTCATCCAGTTATTACCGTACATATAGGATATTTTTGGTGTCCACTGACCCAAGTGCCAACCAAAAGTAGCACCGATTTCCTGAGTTTGGACTTGTGCAACATTTAGTGCCCATAAGTTGGTCACCCCTGCTGGACATCCGCCCGCTTGAGTACATTGCATTTGTGCAAAACCCGCGCCAGGATTGGCTCCATTTAACGCATAATTGGCAGGATTTAAAGTAACATTGTTTTGATTACCAAAACCCGCGGCTCCTTGCCAGCCATAACCGTTACTGATTTGCAAGCCAGCACCAACAAAGAAACTATCCGGATCATTATAACCAACTTCCAACCGGCTGACGTAAGCGTTGTAAGCGGGCATCGGGTTCTGACCGGCTCCGTTCACACCAGTATTGGTCGGTGAGTATAATCCATTTCCTGCCCCTGCAGGACCCATACCTTGTTGTCCGGTTTGATAAGCATAAGTTCCGACATTTTGTAAAATTTGGGTATTCCATGAAATACTGAAATTACCTGGTGTGTAGGCTAAACCAAAGTTATACACCGGTGAATCATTGAAGCCATTGATACTGCCCCAATTATAGCTACCACCATTACCTAATCCGCCGGTATTATAAGAACCAATATCATTAAAGCTAACTGCAACTCCAAAATGGAAATTGTTCCAAGTTGGCGAGTCAAAGCGAGCAGTTGCTGGCATTACTTGAGCAAAGCGGTCATAAGTACCCAAGACATTGGCATAAGCACCATTGTATACATCAACTGCACCGGTATCGGTACGGAAGGTATTGGATAAATTACCGATCCGAATTTTACCCCATGATCCTTGTAATCCGAGATAAGAATCTGATGAAGCAAAAGTATTAACACTTTGGGTTACTTGACCGGCACCGTAGTTATTATAGGCATTAGCCATACCGTTATTGCTTGGATTTCCCGGTACCCAGCCACCACCAGTTTGGCTACCATATGGTTGACCAGAAGAAATATCTAGAAATTGCTCAATTTGCCAGATGGCGGCGGTATCACCGTAAACCTGGTCTGAGCCACGAATACCAAAATATGAACCGTAATCTTGTACTGAATTAGTTGAAGGTTGGACATAATTTGGATTACCATTAAATGAATTGTTTTGTGCAGCTACATCCAAACGCCCATATAAAGTTACATTAGAATCGGCAAATGCTGCGCTGGTACAGGCGGCTAAAGCCAAGACTAATAGTTTTTGTTTACGTGCAAACATTTTAGTGACCCCTTAATAATTATTTCATATTTCCACGAGTAAATTTTTCTTTACCCTGACGATATTCTAACAATTGGCAAAAAAAATGAGAATTACAGCCAGTGGATAACAGTTATTGATAAAATAATGGGTGTATCCTTTTATTGGTTATATTTCAACTAGATATTAAAAACAAAAAATTATAAATGTTGTTATAAAACTACGGTTTTAACCGCGAAGAAAGTAAAAGTGCTGTTGTAAATTAACTACAGTGGGTTATAGGGGAATAGGTAATGGATAAGCTTGTTGCGAACTTGATGGTATTGCGGACGGTCATTGAGTTAAAAAATTTTAGTTTGGCGGCCGAATATTTGGATATTTCACAGTCGAGCGTTAGTAGGAAAATTGAAGAGTTAGAACAAGAACTTGGTGTTGAATTGATTCGCCGTAATACTCGCGAACTAGAAATTAAAGCCATTGCCTTTGCTATTTGTCGGCAATTTATTATTGATGCACGGCATGTACTTGGGGTTATCAATAAGTTACAATTATCAGCCAATCATCTTAGCGGTAAAATAACCGCTGTATTTCCCCAGACCTTTGCCAATATCTATATTACCCCCTATTTAGCTGAATTTAACCGCCGTTATCCGTATATTCAATTAAATATTCACTATCATGATGTCGCTGCCGATGCTCTGCAGGAGTACTTTGAAATTGCGGTCTTTAATCAAAAAATTGATAACACTATTTTTACTTCAGAGTATTTATGCAATAGTTCGGGAAGTTTATATTGTACACAACATTATCGCAATAAATACGGAGTGCCACATTCTATCGCTGATTTATCACAGCACTTGGTTGCTGGAATAGCTGAATTTAGCTATCAAGATTGCAATGTCGGGTTATCTATTTTAGATGCACGTGGCGAAACGATTGGTATGCTCCCTCTAAATGAGTTACAGGTTGTTACCAATGAATCGCTGTACTCTTTGGCAGTGGCTTCATCCGGACAAGCTATTGCCTGTGTTTGCGATGAAGTAATTCAACATCATTCGTTGGCAAGTATATTTGAAAAAGTTCTACCAGAGTATTCGTTTGGTAAAACTAATTATTATTTAACTACCATTCGGGGTAATTTATTACCGGTGCAGCAGGTTTTTTTAGATTTTATAAAGCAAAGAATAAATACACTAAATTAGGGGGCAATAATGAAAGAACCAGATATTAATGAATTTTTAAAAATTTTAAGTGCAGTAATTGATCATGGTAGCTTTAGTAAGGCCGCAAGTGAGCTGGAAATATCTCAGGTAACGGTGAGTAAAAAAATTAGCGAATTGGAGGATTTTATTGGCGAAGCATTGATTGAGCGAACCAGTAAGGGGATTCGTCCATTACCAGGTGCACTAAAATTACATATTAGCTATAAAACCAGTTTAAATCGGTTGGGAGTTTTTCTTAGTGGACTCAAAAATGATATCAATAAATATCAAGGTCCAGTAAAACTAGCCGTGCCATCAATTTTAGGATATTTCGCGTTGTCTGCCTATTTGCCACAATTTTTGAGAGAAAATTCGCAAATTAAATTGGCGATAACTTTTACCGATAACCCAGTTAGTTTAATTAATGATGATTTTGACTTAGTAATTGCCGAACGGCAACCGAAATGGCAAAATGCTCGTTACAAACATCTTTATACCGTCAGTAATGGTATCTACGCCAATGAACGATATATTCAATTAAATAGCGTTCAAAAAAAAGTTCGCGGTGGACATTCTCAGCGCTATGCTTCAATCAATTCTGTAAATTTTCAAACCGACAGTAATTTGTCAATAGTCTCGCCAACTAATAATCAAGATATTAAACTTGGATTACCAATTTTTCGCGGAACCTCGTTTTATGGTAGCTTACCAGATATCTTTAGTGATGAAACTCTGCGTGAATACGGTCTAAAGCGAATTAATGATGATATGAGACTAGTTAATAAATCCTATTATTTGATTCGAAATAGTGACTATCTTACTCCGGCAGTACAGAAGGTTATTGAATTTATTGATGATTGTATTTATAGAATTATCCATTTAAAACACTATCAATATCCCTCAGCCAAAGAGCGGTTGCACCAAACCGAAGATATCTTTGATGAATTGGCTTAAGTTTTAAATAGATTGCTAAATCAAAAGAAAGTCCTTATGTTAAATAGTTATACTCCCCGGCAATTGATCGGCTTGTTGGTGATTTCATCATTGTTGTTAATGGAAAATATTGATGCCAATATTTTAAATGTTGCAATCCCACAAATGGCACATACTTTTTCATCAAGTGTCTTTACTATGAAGCTGGCGGTTACCAGCTATTTGATTGGCATTTCGGTTTTCATTCCGATTAGTGGTTGGATATCTGATCGTTTTGGAACTAAAAAAATTCTAATGTTGTCAATCGTATTATTTACTTTAATGTCGATTCAGTGTGGTTTGACCAATTCAGTGCCGTTATTGGTGATTTGCCGCTTACTGCAAGGGGTAGCCGGAGCATTTATGGTACCGGTAGGACGCTTATTGCTATTAAAAATATTTAGTAAACAACAAATGGTTAAAGCCTATACCTTGATGGGGATGCCGGTAATGTTGGGACCAATTTTGGCACCAATTTTAGGTGGTTATTTGGTAACTTATTTCTCTTGGCGTTATATCTTTTGGGTTAATGTACCATTGGGAATTGCAGCCTTTTATGCTACAATAAAATATATTGATAACTATACAGAGGAACAGGATAGATTTAATTTCTTTAGCTACGTGTTTTTGGCACTAACGTTATGCTGTTTTTGTTTCTGGCTAGATATTTTTTTATCTCAGGATGTATCGCGCTTTTCCAAAGGAATGTTATTTAGCGGTTCGGTGTTTTTTGGGCTAATCTATTATTTAATTGAAAGTAAATCGCTCTTTCCGGTGGTGCGCTATAAATTGTTTAGGCTACGTACCTTCAGTAGCTGTTTTTTTTCGACGATCATTATTCGTGCCTCACTTGGTGGGCGAGCATTTTTGTTGGCAATTTTATTGGAGATAACCTTTAAACGCAGCGCGTTTGAAGCCGGTTTTATATTTATTTGGATGTCGCTAGGCGTGCTTTGCTCACGAACTTTAACTCGCAAGTTGCTTGAAAAATTTGGCTTCAAGCGTTCACTTTCAGTGGCAAATATTGGTAGTTTTTGTGCATTATCATTACTTGCCTGTGTAAGCCAATTAAATGGTTTTTTTTATTGTGCGCTTTTTCTGAATGGAATGTTTGCCTCAGCACAATTCATGAGCTTTAATGTTTTATATTATGCCGATGTTGAAAACGTTGACTATGGTTCGGCGGTCAGTCTCGCCACAACCTGGCAGCAACTTGGTGTTTCATTGGGGGTGATTGTCGCAGCTGGGTTATTGCATGTTGCCAACCAATTGACGGCTACCAGTTTTAACATTTCTGCATTTCATTATACCTTTTTTGCTTTGGCGCTGCTTAATTTGTCCTGTCAATTTTTAATTAATCGCTTACAAAAAAATGATGGACAAAGTTTGATTGAAAAAAAATATAAAAAAGTCGCCGCGTAGCTAATAATAGTTATTTTGTCAATTTGACCACGGTCACACCATTTCCACCCTGATTGATTGCGCCATAGCTAAATGCCAATACTCGAGAATGATTCAATAAATATTTACGGATAGTTCCCATTAATATCGGTTGATTTGCCGCCGAATTAACGCCCCAACCATGAATTATTTTTAAACAGCTAGCCGGTGTTGCCGTTTCAAGCAATTGTTCAACCAACTGTAATGCATGTGCCTTAGTCAGGTTATGTAAATCAAGTGTGCGGAAAATTGGGTATTTATTTAGTCGCAATTCTTTGGGTAAGTTCTTTTGCCCGTAACGATAAAATTCTTTGGGTGCATCTTCAATATTGAAGAAATCAAAAGCTTCCTCGGTTGAGGCTTGTTGCAGATAGTGTAATGCTGGTCGATTATATCCTTGTGACTTCTGTAGAGGGTGAGTATCTTGGGTTAGCGGTATAATATTCTGTGTTTTACAATAGTCGCAAAAATTAACTTCATCGTTTTTTGCTGGCGTTGATTGCGCAGCTACCGCAGAATATACCTTGATTTGACTGGGGTGTGCTTGATTTTTAGTTTGTTTTTTTTGGTAATCTTTTAGTTGCTTATGCCACATATTAGTTCTATCTTAATCTTCGAATAGGTCAGGGAACTATTTTATGGTAAAATCGCCACTCAGAGTAACGTTTTTGTGTTTTATGAATTTAAATTTCAAGTTTGGACAATGGGGTAATTATGGCAAAAGTTCAGTTTGGCGAATCTTTTCAATTGTATAAGCGGATTTTTTCTGAATATATGTCTGGTTATTGGCGTAAGTTTGCTATTTCTCTAATAGCAATGACAGTAGCCGCAGCAACTGAGCCCGCCTTTGCTAGGTTAATGAAGCCTCTGATTGATAAAGGCTTTACCGAGCAAGATAAGACCGCGATGTTAACTACCCCATTATTGGTGATGGCGATCTTTTTAATTCGAGCGATTGCTGCATATATTAATGAAACTACTTCAACCTGGTTATCCGGATCAATTGTTGAACAAATGCGTTCACGAATGTTTCGTAAATTGTTAAAAATGCCAGTGCAATATTATGATGATAATAATTCCGGACGGATGATTTCGCGGATTGTTTATGATGTAACGCAGATTACCGAAGCTGGGTTTAATGTAATTACTGTAACGGTAAAAGACGGTTTAACTATTATTGGATTGTTGGGGCTATTATTTTATACTAACTGGCAATTGACTTTGTTTTGTTTTTTTACTCTGCCATTTGTTCTAGTGCTGGTTAAGGTTCTGGCTAAGCGCTTAAGAAGCTTGAATAAAAACAATCAAGATAATTATGGAACAATGACTCAGGTAACTACCGAAGCGGTTCAGGGGCAGAAAGTTGTAAAATTATTGGATGGTCTTAATTATGAAACCAAACGCTTTGCTGAAAGTGTTAAATTAATTAAAGAAAACAATGTTCGTCAATCGGGAACTTCATCATTGAATTCCGGGTTAAGTCAATTTTTAGTCGCGGTGGCCTTATCGTGTATTTTGTATTTTGCAACGCTAAAATCAAAGACTGATGGTTTTACTGCCGGTGATTTTGTATCATTTATTACTGCAATGATTATGATTTTGCAGCCAATGAAACGGATTACCAATGTTACTCAATCATTACAACGTGGTCTGGCATCTGCCGAATCGGTGTTTCAGTTTCTTGATGAACACGAGGAAGTGGACAATGGAACTCACCAGTTGGAACATCTAACCGGGAATATTCGCTTTGAAAATGTAACTTTCCGTTATGCGCGTTCAGAAAAAGATATTTTGGCGAATATCAATCTGGAAATTAATTCTGGGCAAACGGTGGCGCTGGTTGGTAGTTCCGGTAGCGGGAAAACCACGATTGCCAATCTTATTCCACGATTCTATACTCCGCTGGAGGGTAAAATCACTCTTGATAATATAGATTTGCGCGATATCACTTTGCATAGTTTACGCGATAAACTGGCATTAGTCAGTCAAGATGTAGTGCTGTTTAACGATAGTGTGTATAATAATATTTCTTATGGTAGCAATAATCGCTTTTCTAAAGAAGAGGTTTATCAGGCAGCCAAACTGGCAAATGCACTAGAATTTATTGAACAGCTCCCCGAAGGATTCGACACACAAATTGGTGAAAATGGCACACGGTTATCCGGTGGACAAAAACAACGGCTGGCAATTGCACGAGCTTTGCTCAAAAATTCACCAATTTTAATCTTAGATGAAGCAACTTCGGCATTAGACAATCAGTCTGAAAAATTGGTTCAGGAAGCACTGGATCGCCTGATGGAAAATCGGACAACCTTGGTTATTGCTCATCGCCTGTCAACTATTCAACATGCTGATAAAATTGTCGTAATGGAGCAAGGTAAGATTGTTGAAGTTGGTAAACATGATGAATTACTAGCCAAAGAAGGGGTTTACTCTAATTTGTATAACATTCAATTCAAATCAGTTTAATTTTGGTGATGATAGTAAAAAACAGCAGAATTTCTGTTGTTTTTTATTTTTCGCGGCTTATGGTAAATGGCTTCGTTTCCATTGGTGCATGTTAAAATCTCGGAAAAATTATTTTATCGTTGATTGAAGATACAGGTTGCTTATGAAAATACTTATACGGTGGTTAGTGGTTTTATTGGTATGTAGTGGGCTGGTCTTTTTACTAAGTCCATTGATGGATGTTTATCTGTCATTACTTCCGTATGATCATCTAACTAATAAATTTTACGGTGAAACCCATTGGTGGTGCAAAATTGTCTATTATGGTGTTTCGGTAGCAACCGTTTTGCTGGCAACGGTTCCGTTAATTTTATTTATCTGGAAATATCGCACATCGTCAATAACACAAAAACAATTACTTAAGCGCATGGTATTAATTAGTTACTTAAGTTTGATTTTGGGACCGGGATTATTGGCAAATTCGTTTTTTAAACAAAATTGGGGTCGCGCGCGCCCGTATCAAGTAATTCGTGATCATCACCCGTTTTCTTATCCGTGGCAACCGCATTTTGATCGTCCGGCTGACAATAGTTTTCCATCTGGACACGTCACAATCGGTGCATTTTTAGGTATTCCATTTATAGCGGCTCGCCGGCGTAAACTGGGTCTGGCGTTGTGTGCCGGCGGCTTTGTAGTGGTTGGGACTGTTCGTTGGCTGCAAGGCGGGCATTATTTTAGTGATATTATGATGGCGGCGATATTCATTTGGATGGTCAATATTTTGGTGACGATGTTTGTTGATCGTTATTTTATGACAAAGGATAAAGCTGATTTAAAGCTAACTTGAGCAGTAGCAATAAGCTGTATTGGGGATTTTAGTGCTAAGTTATACCGATGTTCATAACATCAGTTAGAAATTAAATTTTTGGGAAATATCTGTGAATCGCAAAGTATTAGTTTTATTTATTCTAGTTGTATTTATCCAATTGATGTTTAATCAAAATTTGCAACTACATTATGATGAAGCCTATTATTGGGTGTGGAGTAAAAATCTACAACTATCATATTATGATCATCCGCCGATGATCGCATATTTGATCCATCTCACTACGCTGGCATCGGACAAAGAATTTTTTATTCGGTTGACCGGCGTTATTTGCAGCAGTTTGACGATTATCATGATGTACTTAACCGCGCGACGGTTATTTAATCAAAAGACCGCGGATATTACCGTGATATTGGCATTGGCATGGCCGCTATTGGAGGGTAATTTCTTTATTACCACTATTGATTGTCCGTTGTTATTATTTTGGAGTGTTGCGGTTTATTTTTTAGCGCGGGGATTGGTAAATCAAGAGCGAAATTATCTCTATTTGGCAGGAATTGCGATTGGATTAGATCTATTGTCTAAATATACCGCAATTCTTCTTTTGCCGGGAGTTTTTATTTATTTGCTGTTAAGTGGGCAAAATCGCAAACTATTGCTTAATCCGCGAATTTATCTGGCATTAATCCTTGCAGTTATTGTATTTAGTCCGGTGATTTTGTGGAACTATCAACATCAATGGGTGTCTTTTTTATTCCAGTTCCATCATGGCGTGCCGGCGGATAAACATGTAAATCTGGCAGGATTAGGTGACTATGTCGGAAGCACGATTGGGGCGGCTAATCCGTTTATTTCGTTGCCGTTATTGGTGTTTGTATTTATCAAACGTAAAGTTATTATTAAGGATGAGCGCTATTTATTCTTGTTATCATTATTTGCCTTTGTCGTGTTATTCTTTGGCTACAATAGTCTATATAAATTTATGGAAGCCAATTGGGTGGCACCGGCATTTATCAGTGGTATTATATTTTTAGCTGCCTGTTTAGCTGAATACAATATAACTTGGGTATATAAAGTTGCTATAACATTGGTGTTGATTTTATTTCCGTTAATTAAGATGCCGGAAGTATTTGTTCCCCGTGAGTATCGCAGTAAAATTCCAGCAATTAATGCTTTCATGGGTAATCAGCAGCTGTATCGACAAATAAAGAATAATTATTGGCAGGCTGGAGAAACTGTGTTGGCATGCGATTACGGAAACGCTTCACGGGGCTGGTATTATTTGAATAGCGGTCGCGTTTATGTGTTAAGTAATTTTAAATTTAGCAATACTTATCAATACTGGAATAGCCAACTAAAATTTCCTATTGAAAATGCGCTTTATTTCTGCGATAATGACGATAAATCTTATCAGGATGAATTGGAAAAATATTTTCAACATATTGAGCCACTGGGAATAGTTAATTACCATGACAGTTTTGTTAATAATAAATTGTATGTTTATCATTTAAGTAACCAATTATAAAGAGTCGAATTATGAAAAAATTGATTATTATTGCCACTTACAACGAAAAGGAAAATATTGAAAAAATTTTAGCTGCGGTATTCTTAAATGTACCGGATACTCATGTTCTGGTGATTGATGATAATTCACCGGATAAAACGGCAGAAATTGTAGCGGAACTGGCACAAAGCAAGTATCCGGGGCAGTTGTTCTTACTTAAACGCGCCGGTAAATTAGGTCTGGGAACTGCCTACGTGGCAGGATTCAATTGGGCATTGGAGCGTGATTATATGGCTATTTTGCATATGGATGCCGATTTTTCACATAATCCAAAATATCTGCCGGCAATGTTTGCTGCGCTGGAAACCAATGACTTAGTGTTAGGCAGTCGTTACGTAAAAGGTGGCGGGGTACTTAATTGGCCATTAAAACGTAAAATCATCAGCCGTGGTGGAAGCCTTTATTCACAGATTATTTTGGGATTGCCTATTCATGATTTAACCGGCGGTTTTAAATGTTGGCGGCGTGAGGTATTGGAAACCATTGGGATCAATAATCTTGAAGCAACTGGCTTTTCATTCCAAATTGAAACCACCTATAAAGCTTATCTAAACGGTTTTAGAATTAAAGAAATTCCAATAATTTTTGAAGATCGCATTATGGGCGTATCAAAAATGTCCGGAAGCATCTTTAGCGAAGCAATGAAGATGGTGTGGAAAATGCGCATGAATAAAAATAGCTACATTAAACGTAGTCGGGTCTAGTTATTAAGGCGGAGAACATGGCAAATTTTTTATCAATTAATGAAGCAGTAACTATTTCTGGAGTTCCGGAAAGTGAGTTTTATTCCCGCTATATTGATGGTGGAATAATTAGTGTTCAAGTTGAAGATGGTGTAAAACGAATTGAAACTTCTGAATTTTTGCGGGTTTTTCCTAATGCTCAGTTAAAACCCAAAGCCAGTGCTCAAGAGTTGGAAGTGGAAAACATTCTGCAAAAGCAAAAAATTGAAAATCTTGAACGGCAAGTGGCTCAATTGCAACGTCAATTGGATAAACAATTTGACGAATATGATTGGCTGCGAACCAAGTTTGATAATACGACCTTGCTGCTTGAACAAAAATTGGATACTTCTGAATTAGATAAGTATAAACAGGAAATTCGCCAGTTAAATCAGCAAGCCGTGCAGTGGGA
>CAZATM010000087.1:0-8437 GCA_964488065.1 uncultured Neisseria sp. | reverse complement strand
ACTGAATTAGAGGGGCGTGGTAATAGCAATACAGTGCAAAGGAAAGAATTATTAGCCCGCTTTATCTCTGAACTTGGTGCAGATAGAATTGACTATTTATTAGCCGATCGTGAATTTATTGGTGAGGATTGGTTTAAGTATCTAATTGAGACGGGGATTAATTTCGTAATCAGGGTTAAAAGTAATATTTGGCTAGATGTTGATGGCAAGCAAATTAAATCTGGTAAGCTATTTAAACAAGTAAGTCAAGGTGGAATGCTCAGCTACAAAGTAAAAATTGAAGGGTTACTCTTACAGATACAGGCAACGAGAAGCACAGAGAACAGCCTAGTGATTGTTGTTTCAAACAGATTATCTGAGCCGAATTTGCTCGTAATTTATGCCAAGAGATGGCGTACTGAATGTTTGTTTGCCAACCTCAAGAGTAAAGGGTTTAACTTTGAAGATACACATTTTACGGCAAAAGATCGAATTGGCAACTTGACCAAACTAATAGTTTTAGCTTTAACGATTTGTTATTTTATTGGATTAGTCAGAGCTAGCCATCAGCCAATTATGATAAAGGCGCATGGTTATAAACAAAATAGTTTTTTTAGATATGGCTATGATTTATTGATACAAAAACTAAACAACAATTTATACGATGCAATTAAGCTTATTACATTGTGTATTAGTTACTTACCGATGGAAGTGAAATGCAAGAAATTAATTTCTGTCATGTAGTAAGATTAATAGTGCAAAAAAATACACTTGACAATTCAACTTAGAACATGATAAACAAAAATATATATCACCTCCATTAAAATACCGATAAAAAAAGAATTCGCAACCTGTATAAAAATACCAAAAATTGTGCAAACGCACTCTTTATTAGTGGTATTTATCTGTTAAAATAGCTTGCATTAAAAGTATATCTACGGGGGAAAACAATGCACAACTCACCACAATTAAAAAAATTAGTTAAACTTGCCTGCGGGATTGCCTTATGCGTGCCACTTTGGGTACATGCCGATAATTCAGCCGGTAAATATGACAGTCCGCAATTTCTTGCCAATGATGCCCAATTTTCGCCATGGATTTACCCGTTACAGTATTTTGCAGCTCACCCGGGAAATTATAGCTATATCTGGACGATGTATTGTATTAATGTCGATTATTTTGCGCAAATTTCGCCAGCAGATAATCAAGTGCTGGCGCACGTTAAAGATCCTGCAATGCCGATGAATCAAGATGTTACCCGCTATGTTTTTAATTTGATGGATAATAGCAATAAGGTTAATTCATTGAAGGTTTACTACGCGGATGGCGATTGGAGTGCCGATAAACTGCAAAAATTACTTCCCAATAATGCCGCCAACGCGGTTATCAGTAAAGGCAAACAAGGTAAAGATTGGAATAGCTTAACTTCACATGCCAAAGTATTTCAAGCCAGCAACAATCAAAATCTCTACGTCTCGGTTAGTGGATCGCTAAATTTACAAACCGTCGGTTTGACTGCTAAAGCCAATAATGCCCTGCGGTTCATCGAGACCACGCCACAGTTGTATAATGATTTCAGCAGCTTTAGCAATAGTGTAGTTGCCAATGATGCCAGCAATCAATTTAATGGCGATGGCAGTCTCAATTCCAGTGGAATAAAAGTTCCGCCGGTATATATCAATAACTACGAAGTAAAATTTTATGCCGGGCGCGGCAATGAATTTGTCGGCGGTAATCAAACCACTGAAACCGCACCATGGCCAAACTATATCAATCCGCCAGTTACCCATGAACATGACAAGGACGTAATTAATTGGTATGATCAGGTAATTTACGATGCGGCTAAAGAATTGAAGCAAGGAAAAACCGTCAACATTTATGTTGCAGCCTTTGAAATTGGGCAAGATTCACCATTTATTGATAATTTATGGCGCTTTGCTGCCAATGGTTTTGAAAATAAACACGGACCACAACGCAGCGATACAACTCCGCTGGCAAGCCAATATCCCGGTCAACTACATATTTATGTATTATGGCAATTCCATAAAGTCAAAAACAAAAAATCGGCGGACAGCATTCCAACCAGCTTGCATGGTCTTTTTAAACATATGCTAAAAGATCTTAAGAGTGATAATAATACTCAAACCAGCACCGATTTGAATAACACCAGCATATCGGTTGCCAATGGCGCTTATACCCTGACCGCGGCACAAATTTGGCCGGTGGATGATCCCAAAGGTCCGCAAACACCACAGGATATGCACAATAAATTTGTGATCATGGATGTTGTTGGTCATGAAAGTGCGCGCAAATTATACGTTACTTCTTCCAATCTCGATCAACCTGAAGTTGGCAGCGGTAAACTGTGGCAGGTTGGTACCATTATTTCTGCCCGTAAAGATTCCGGCATCTGGAGCGGAACCAATGCCGCTACCCCAAATTTATGGAATGCTTACAAACATTACTATGATTTATTATGGGACAGCCGGGTGAATGGTAAAAATCCCGGGCAAATCAATTTTTATAAAGTCATCGCCAAAGAGCATTTAGCCGGTAAAGTCAACTGGATTGAAACCGTTCCCGCCGGGAAATTTAATCCGGCACAAGCACCGCAAGCTGGAATTGATGCATTCTTTTACCCAGTACCGTTTTCAGCGACTGCGCCGCAATAAGCAACTAATTTGGTTACCATTACAGCTATTATACTTTTATAATAGCTGTAACCAAATTACTTAATCAACTATAATTTAGTCATAAAGTTTGATTATCAACTATTTATAAAACTGAAGTATGGGATAATATCGCCGGAAAATTGCTTATCTCTTTTTAGAAAGGTTGTCATGAACCAAATTCTTGCCCGACAGTTTGCCAGCGAATGGATACAAGCGTGGAATCAGCATGATTTAGCCAAAATTTGTGCATTTTATGCCGAAGGTTGTGAATTATCCTCGCCGTTTATCCCAGAGGTCATCAAAAGACCAATTACCGAAATCAAAGGTCTCTCAAATATTCGCCGCTATTGGGAAAAAGCCTTTGCCGAGATGCCAAACATTTCTTTTGAATTGGTTTCGGTGATGGCGGGCGTTGATAGTATCGTGATTACATTCTACGGCGTTTACAATGCTCTCTCCGGCAATGTCTTTTATTTTGATAAAGATAACAAAATAATCAAGTCAAGTGCATTTATTGATTTGGTGCTCAATCCGCCACGCAGTAAATAGGTGAACCAAGCAACTTAAACCAATGCGCTGATACAGCCAAAACCATGCAGCGCATTATCACCAAATTTTAATGTCAACTAGTTACTTAACTAGATGACTACCCTCAAAAAGCCTACCAACAATCATGCTATCATATATTAATTTTCTACGCGTTCACAATACCGCAGCAAATAACTAAAATATTTTCTTGACAATTAGTTCAAGTTTGAATTATTATTATGCCAGCATAGTTCAAATTTAAACTAATTTCAGTAAGACTGTTGATGACTTTTATAAGAACCATTCGTGAGCTATTAAATGTGGCTTATTTATTTGAAACCATTTCGGCAAACCATGTCCGTTTATTGGGGTTAACACCAGGACAGTTTGATGTTATCGCAACATTAGGCAATCAACCGCCGATGGCATGTAAAGAACTCGCCGATAAAACCCTAATGGTTAAAGGTAATTTAACGGTAATATTGGAAAGCTTGTTAAAAAAAGATTTAATTGCCCGCACCCCCAATCCTAATGATGGACGGAGTGTCTTAATTGCCCTAACCACTGCTGGCGAAGAATTATTTAATCGCGTATTTCCGGCACATCTAGACTATTTGAAGCCATTATGCGCCCAATTTGATGACCAGAGTATGAGCGAACTACGCCAACAATTACTGCTAGTGAAAGCAAAACTGGAAAAATTTGTCTAATTTTTTATTCTCGAGGAATCAACATGACTAAGTTATTATATATAAACTCCCATCCGGGTAATCCTGCTTACTCAAAATCGCAACAAATTGCGGAAGAGTTTTTGCAAGCGTATTTGGAACAAAATCCAGCCACCGAAGTAACACGACTAAATTTATGGGATATCGATGCACCGGATATTGATGCGGTGGTCTATAGCGCTTTTGGTGTTTTAATGAGTGGAGGCTCATTTGAAAACCTAAATCAAGATCAACAAAAGGCGTTAATGAAACGTCAAGTCGTCATTGATCAATTCATTGCTCATGATAAATATATCTTTGTCGCACCGATGTGGGAATTTAGTTTTCCGGCAGTGCTAAAAAAATATCTTGATATCATCTGTGCGGCTCGGCAAACTTTCCAATACAACGACTTGGGAATTCCAGAAGGTTTATTAACCGATAAAAAAGCACTTTTTGTACAGGCTAGCGGCGGTGTTTATAGTCCGCTTGCCAGCGCTGGATTCAGACAAATATTAGCAGCCCACCCTAAGGCAGATAAGTTACTGGCAACTTTCGATAACTTTGGTAATTATGGTGAACCGATTGTCCGTGCTACTCTGGCAATTATGGGAGTATTAGATTATCAGCATCTAATGGTGCCAATGCAGTCTAAACCAGAATATGCGGCAACAGAATTTGCAGCCGCACAAACCAAAGCCAAACAACTAGCTACTACTTGGTAATTTTGTAAAGGAAATCATAATGAAAAAACATCTAATCGCCTTAGCCTTAACTGCTGGATTATATGGCTTTGCCAATGCCGGTGAGATTTATAATCTGGATTCAACCCACAGCTATGTTGAGTTCCACTATAATCATCTGGGATTCTCTAATCCCTCCGGTAAATGGCTTGCAACAGGTCAAATAAATTATGAAAGTCAAGATATTGCTAAAAGTTCTGCCAATATTACGATTAAAGTTGGTGACATTGTAACGGGCGTTCCGATATTAAATGAACATTTAACCAGCGCCATGTTCTTTGATGTGAAAAAATACCCTACCGCTACTTTCATTGGCAACAAAATCACCAACATCAAAGGTAAACAATTTGATTTGGGCGGTGAATTAACGGTACACGGAGTAACCAAACCGGTTACCTTGCACGTGATACAAAATGCTCTGATGGCCAATCCGATGAGCGATATACCAACCGCAGGATTTAGTGCGACCGCCACTATCAAGCGTTCTGATTTTGGAATTGCTAGCTATATCCCGGCAGT
This sequence comes from uncultured Neisseria sp., assembly GCA_964488065.1. Lineage (GTDB taxonomy): Bacteria > Pseudomonadota > Gammaproteobacteria > Burkholderiales > UBA11063 > Aquella. The sequence goes on along the minus strand of CAZATM010000087.1, from coordinate 3,289 downwards.
TAGTGATGAAATTCGACTGAATGTTGAAGTTGAAGCACAGCTAGCCACCGCTAAAAAATAACTTCAATATCGCTAACCGGTTAAACTTGATACAATGTTTAACCTGTTAACTTGTTTCAACTGGTATAAAGCATTTTTTTCAACAGCACAACGATTATCGCAACATCCTAATTAATCCTAATTAACAACTTCACTTAATACATAGCCACAAAATTTTTCGCTTATACGAAAATAATTATTTTACCAGTCAAAAATTACTAACCGCTATAGCTACTCATCAGAAGTTTGTTATTGATGTTTTTAGTTTTTGCAGAGTTTCTTTTGATGTGTTGGTAAGCTGCAGTAACATCAAATGATTAATAGTTGCTCCGGCTGCTTGTAGTTGATCCACCACTTTTATATGATTATTTTGGCCTGCATACATGATCGCAGTCCAACCATCTTTATCAATATCTGCAATACTTGCCTTGGATTTCAATAACTGCTCCACAATCATACTATCACCATTCCTACTCGCTAACATTAGAGCTGTACGCCCGTAGTTATCCTTATCTCCAACATTTGCTCCATAGTATAGTAAATAACTAACAATATTTGAATTACTAATTTCGCAGGCATACATTAATGCATTTTTGCCATCGCTTGATTTATCTAAGATTGAATCCCTTGAATATAAAAGTAGCTCTCTTACAACGTCAAAACAACCTTGTTGACAAGCAAGCATTAGAGCAGTAATACCATCGTTTGTTTTATCATTTATAGATGCACCATAACTTAACAGATCCCTTACTATTTCTACATTGTCATTTTGACTAGCAAACATCAATGCAGTAACTCCATTTTTTGTTTTATCATTGACAGATACGCCATCTGCTAATAATTTTTTAACAAGATTGCTGGCACCAGGTTTCATTATACCAAAACCAGCACTAGCTTTCATTAATTCTGTCCAACCATTATATTTATTATCCTCTATAAAATTTTCTCTAACATTACACCTTTTATTAAGTATGTTACTGATTTGCCAAAGATCAACCTCAGATCCTGCACCTCTAAGAATTGTAAGAGTTTCTTTATGTCCACATGCATGCCCTTGAGCATTCATACCATTATAATCTTCATCTGAAACATTTGCACCTGCTGCCAAGAGCTGGGATACTACTTCACTATGACCTTTTTGACTCGCACACATTAAGGCTGTAAAACCATTAATATCTTTATCAGCAACATTAGCTCCCGCTGCTAGTAGCTGTGTCACTACTTTACTATGACCTTTTTGACTCGCGCGCATTAAGGCTGTAAAACCATTAATATCTTTATCAGCAACATTAGCTCCCGATGCTAGTAGCTGTGTCACTACTTCACTATGACCTTTTTGACTCGCACGCATTAAGGCTGTAAAACCATCATTGGTTTTATCTGCAGCATTGGCTCCAGCCGCCAAGAGCTGAGCCACTACTTCACCATGTCCATTTTCACTTGCCAGCATTAGGGCTGTCCAGCCATAATTATCTTTATCCGCAACATTATTTTTTTCTACCAATAATTGCGCTACTACTTCACTATGACCTTTTTGACTCGCTAGCATTAAGGCAGTAGTTCCAGCATTCAGTCGTTGCGATTTATCAGCACCCAATTCCAGCAATAATCGAAATAAGTCAACATCTCCATCATGAGCTGCAATTAATAATGGTGTGAAGCCACTGGTAAGCTTACATTCGAGGCTGGCATGATAATCTTCAACCAAGAGTTTGATTAGCCGCGGGTTTTTATGCTCAAAAGCATAAAATAGCGGGGTGAAGCCAAAGTCATCGACGGCATTTATATTGATTGTATTTTTTAGTAGGTTGATAAATTGTGGATCGTCGAGCAATACTTCAACATTACTACTATGTAAATGACAACATTATGCTTTGTCGGTTTAACATCCAATAACTGTGAGAATTGGAAAATACACAGTTTTATCACCAGCGATGACTAGCTTAAAGGATTTAAAAGAGAGGACTAACGCCTCTCCATAGTTCTTTAAAAAGTTAATTTGGAATGATTTGTGGTAAAACAACTACCACTTGATGATAACCCTTATCTGGAACGGTCGTCATTCCATAAATAGTGTTTCCACCTCTTGTGTATAAAACAGCGCCTGTTACAGAGGAATTAGGTACTGTTTGTACTGTTGTCCAGTTAGCTCCATAAACACCTTTTGGTAATGTTTTAATGTAGTTAATAGGATCTCCAACCTGTTGTGGACAACTAACACCTGCAACAACTAAATTCTGATATTCCCATACAGATCCAGTGCTACATTTAGAAAAATAACCTTGTGTAGTATCAGGATCTAATGGTAATTCAGAATTTGTATAAACATTCCAGCTATTCGGTCCACCCCCATTTGATGCCGAAGTATAATTAGTCCAATTTCCATATGTGTAAACACCAGCCCATTGAGATGTTATATACATTGTTCCAGAACTACCGACACCGCCTCCATAAATGCCGCCAAACAGATATTCGTCACCATTTATAGCATTTAATTTATAATCTAAAACATTTGTAGTCCAAGTCGTAGAACTATTTGATGTTTGTGGGGTATAAATCCAACCATTACCCATGAAATAAATATTCCCATTAGTTGCTAAAAACTGTGACGAACCATAATAAGGAGGATATACACAAGCGACATAGTCAGGAGACTGGCGTTGTTCTTCTGTTCGAGTACAATTGGTTAATGTTTTACCAATTTGATTGTTATTGGTATCTGTAATATATACTGATGTTGGTGATGTTTTGTCTCCAAGATAAAAATCTGAGTTAGCAGCAATTTTTACGATAAAAACATTATCATTTTCATCAACTGTATAATCAACAGCATTGTTGTCACATCTAACATTTGACCAATTATTTACACCAATAGGTGATCTGCTTAAACAAATATATGTTTCATTTCCAGCATTAGGGATAGAAACACCATAATAATAGTTATTAGAAACCATAATTTTATTTACATTACCATCTCCACCACCAATAGCAGCAGAATTCCAATTATTACCACTAGAACCTCCACCATTACATGCAAATAAACTGATTGAGGCAGCTACTAATCCAGTTAATTTTAAATTTTTTATCATATCTCATCCCATAAACAAATTAATAGAACTTACGCATTGACAACGGATATGATATTATGATTGATATTACGAAAACGCCTTGGAACTTGGATGAAGAAGAAAAGCAAACCCTCAACTGCAAAATGCAATGCAGAAATTTATAGTTCATATTTGATGAGTGA
>CAZATM010000086.1:0-4276 GCA_964488065.1 uncultured Neisseria sp. | reverse complement strand
TGCTTCAATTTTATTTGGATCCAGATTATAGGTTTTTTCATCGATGTCGGCAAATACCGGAATAGCGCCCAGCAGCGCAACCATTGAACCAGTGGCAATAAAGGTAAATGCCGGTACAATTACTTCGTCTCCGGCTTTGATATCCAATGCCATCAGCGCCATCAAAATCGCTTTGGTTCCGTCGCAGACGCCGACACAGTGCTTGCTGCCAGTGTAGTCGCTTAAAACTTTTTCCAGTTGCGGAACTTTTTCGCCCATAATATATTGACCGGAATCGAGCACCTGATTAATTTCATTCAAGACATCAGCTTTAATTAACTGATATTGTTTTTTTAAATCGATAAACTGCATATAGCGCTCCTTTGAGCATTTGAATTAGTAGATAACCCGTGATTATACCTGATTTTGATAATGATTTTTAATTATCCCCAGAGTCATGAATCTTTTTAAAGCACTGCTCAAGGAATTCAATCAGGCTGTCGATTAGCGGATGGTACTGGGTTTTAATACGCACCAGAAAAAATTCGGTTAAAGAGAAACGATATTCCGGTAAAATTTTTATCAGTCGATGGTCTGCAATTTCTTGCTGATATAAAAAATCGGTTCCACCAACAATAGCATGACCATTCATTGCCAGTTTATAGGCTGGCTCCAAGCTATTAATTAAACAGCGTGGATTAAACTTTAAAATTACCCGATTATTATTGACATCGCGAATTTCGGTATCTAGTGCAATGGTATTGTCATCATGAATTTCCCCAATCGGGAAATGGTTTGCCAAATCCTCAAGAGATTTTGGTTTTCCATAGCGGTTGATGTACTCGGGGGCACAGTATAAATTTATACGAAATTGGTAGAGTTTTTTAATCATAACAGTTTGATGTTTTGGACGGTGGCGCAGAATAACTAAATCATAGTTTTCTTTAATTAAGTCTACCTCGCGGTTTTGATAAAATAAATGTAGGGTTAGCTGCGGATGATTCTGAAGAAACTCTGCCAAATATGGCGAAATTGCTGCATTTGCGATACCAAGCGGTAGCGCTAAGCGTACTGTAATATTGTCTGTGTCGCTAAGATTGCGGAATTCCTGAATACCACTGCTGAAGATTTGATCTTGTTGTTTGAAAAAATTATAGTATTTTTCACCACTTTCAGTCAGGGTAAAACCACGAGTATTCCGCTTGATTAGTTGCAAACCGATTTCTTCTTCCAACGCGGATATTCTCCGGCTAACCGTTGATTGGGTTACTGTCAACCGTTTGGCAACGCCGGTAAATGAACCGATTTCAATCAGTAAACAAAAAGTTTGGGAGTTTAGATATAAATTACGGTTATCCATTGTGTTACCCCTATTTCTTGGTACGAATCAGATTAATTATTATAGCCTATAAAAGTAACGTTAGTTAATATATTTATGCATGTTGCGCATAAATCATATCCATTGATTGCTATTTACGCATTAGTGTTGCGTAACATATAATCCGTCCCGTTGGAATTGATCAATTTCTTCAATTTTTATAATTTGAAGGAAACCAAAAATGTTTAAAACAAAAAAAATATTATTTGTTCTCTCGTTGGGTGGATCTTTGATTGCCTGCAACAGCGGGACAAGCAATGGAACCAGTAATGCTACTAATGCTTCTGTTAGTACTACCGCAACTGTGGCAGATACTAACGGCTCAATCAAGGTAATGGCAACCGGGCAAAAAACTGCTTACGCGCCACGTGATGACGGCGAACTTCAACCGGGTGGCGAAATTGCCGGGGCACGCTTTGTTAGCGGAACCGGAGCCGAAGCTGATTGTATTATTGATAAGACCACCGGATTCATGTGGCCAAAAAATGCTAAATTATTTGCCAAAACCTCATGGGAAGATGGTTTAAATAAAATTAATGCTATGGATAGCGAATCCACTGCCAGCGATTACAATTTGTGTGGACATACCGACTGGCGGATGCCGAATACCAATGAACTGGAAACTTTGATAAACTATGCAGAATCAAGCAATGCCAGTTGGCTCGAGGCTCAGGGATTCGAAAATATTGATCGCAAAGATATGTATTGGAGCTCAACTTCTTACAATCTGGATATTTTCTGTGCACATGATATGGCATTTGCCAGCAGTCTCGATTCTGGCGTTACTGGCGGTCGCAATAAATCCAAAATTGGCGAACCAATGGCTGCAAATTATTTCCAATATGCAATTCCAGTGCGTACTGCCGATAAAAATGCACCATATCAGGTTCCGGCAACCGGGCAGAACAAAATCATTAAACAAAGATCAGCCAGCTGCGAAGGTGGTACTAATTACACTTCACCAAAAGGCTCTGACGGTGATTTGCAAATCGGCAAAAAAATTCCGCAAAATCGCTTTGTCAGCTTATCCAGCGGCGAATGTGTAAAAGATAATCTCACTGGTTTGGTATGGGCTACAGATGGCAGCCGCGACTCTCAAGAAGTCCAGAATGCTTATAATGCAATAGGTAACGGGGTTAAAGCTAATGGTATTACCTGGGATAATATGAATCAATACGGAGTTCCTGCTGCGAATAAAGGCAAGTTATGTGGTCGTGCCAACTGGCGCTTGCCGACAATCCGCGAAGCTCGTTCATTATTCAACTATAATGTTACCAGTAATGCCGACTATTTGACTGCCGCAGCTGGAATGACTATTGATCGTGGTATTGGTACCGGCGTTTGGTATATGACATCGACTCCATTTGCCTACCAGGGCAGAAAGTCCACAGAATTAGGTAATAGCGCAATTTCTGCATGGAAACTACAGCTAGATGGCGACCTTACTGGGGACGAAGGACAGAGCGGTTATAAAGGCATCATGAAAAATCGAGATCTGCAAAATGTATTATTGGTTTCTGGTGGTCAAACCATTACGCCAGCAGCAAAAATCAAACCAGCAGTGACTGATAAAGTAATTTTTATCACCCAGAATGGTTACAGTAATTTTAACGGTATATCAGGTGCCGATGCTATCTGTAATAGTGAAGCTAAAACATCTGGAAGTTTGATTGATAAAAAAGCAACATTTAAAGCCTTATTGATTGCGAGTAATCGCTATCCATGCGATGCCGCGGGTAAATGCGGTGTAAATAGTTCTGCGGATTGGCCGGTACAACCGGATACAACTTATACAACAGTAGGCAATGCAGGCAAAATTGTTAGCAATGGCAATGGCGTCTTCCAAAATTACCCGGCAATGCTCATTCGTGATGAATTTGGTTACCCACAAAATCGTTTCTTCTGGACCGGGATTAGTGGTGTGTTAGTTGGTGAAAGTTCGGCGTTTGTTGGTTGGTCATATGCTAATCAGGAAGCTAATTGGACTAAAGTTGTTAATGGTAAATCAACTTCAACCATTAAAGGGGCGTGGAGTAGATATGCTGATCTAACTGCTAATGACTGGACTTTCCCTAGTAACATAACTTCGGCGGGAATTGGTGATAATGGCTATTATCCAGACACTGAATTTGGTGATAAGCATAAATCGGTTAAGACTGGTTTTGGTTATGCAACTAAAAATGCCACTATCTTTGATTCTTTATCCCGGTGGCTAGTCTCTAGTAATCAACAAACAGGTTGGGTGAGTTTCTCATATTGGACAGGTCCACAAACGCATATTATGTGTATTCAACAATAATTGTTCTTTATGTAGTTAAAATGCAATGGGTGAGCTCATTGCATTTTATGGCATTTTTTAGAAAGGTTTAGAATGAAAAAAATTCTTATTGCATTAAGTATGCTGGCGTTAATTGGTGTTGTATCAGCACAGACTTATGTTGATGCTAATGTCGGGTTGGACACCGGAAATAGTAATATTGCATTTAGTGGTGATGTTGGTTATATGTTTAGCCGCTATCTTGGACTGGAAGGTGGTGTTTCCGCCACGGATAATTATTTCCTCTATGATGGCGCGGTCAAGGGAGTGCTACCATTAAGCAGTGTTGTTGATTTATACGGTAAACTTGGGGTGGGTATTAATAATTATAGTGGAATGTTCTCCAATTCCAGTGTCGGATTGTATTATGGCGGCGGAGTGGCGTTTAACCTTAGTCCAAGTTGGCAGATCCATGTTGAAGATTTTACCGTAAGTGGAGCCAACCCGAATTTGTTGATGTTTGGTGGACAGTTTAACTTCTAATTCCAGTAATAGTTTAGCTGGAATAATAAATGGTAATATTGTTAAAATCGGCAATGTTTTAACCGCTCTTGAAAAATAGTATAATAGTGACTGGAATCGTGTTTGTGGTGTTATAAAAA
>CAZATM010000085.1:0-17386 GCA_964488065.1 uncultured Neisseria sp. | reverse complement strand
TATACCCAACCATAATCTTTAACCCGTTCAATTTCCGGTGCGGCGGCAGCCATTGCCGTATGTTCCTGCGGACCAACATACATTGGTACATCAACGTTGTAGTTTGAGTGTGGATTAATTACCGGTAAATCGGTCATGATTCCTGCCGATGCTAGATTGCCATCAACCGATTTGAAGGTTAAGCGACATTGAATGCCGTTACTGCAAACTGCCGGATGATCATACGGGCTCATCAACCATAAAGTAGTAAAGTAGTGTTCAGTATAACCTGCCCAGCCGTTATTAACGTTTTGTGGGTAGTCAACATCATTTTTATTTAGATTTTCAAATTTAAGCGTATTAAATTTGGCTTCACTAGTGTAATAAACCGGACCGGTAAAGGTGTGCGCAAATTTGGTTTCACCTAGTGGTGGTTCTTCATCGCGCAGGAAGCGCCAGTAAGCACTAATATTATTTAATGGGCTTGCACTATTGTTGATGATCTGATATGCAACATCAACCACATAGCTACCACGTTTAAAGGTATAGGATTTGATTACAACTACACCGCCGCTTTCAGTGGTTGCAGTCATACTCACGGTTAAACTGTTTTGATCTGGAGCCATGGTATACGAATAATCAGTGGTTCTGAAAATTGTTTTATGAGTCGGCAAATCAAGACGGCTATCTGAGCTAATCAATCCGGTTTGTGCGATAAATACCCGATTATTTTTATTTAATAAAATTTGATACGGTTCGCCACTGCTTTCGTAGCTTGAGTATTTTAACAAGCCTAAATCGCGGATGTCGCCACCAACGGTACTGATCTGAACTTTCATCAAATCGGTAGTTACATTGATAACTTTATCGGCATCCAGATTACTGCTGCTATCTTTTAATTGATTATCACTGGCAACCGCTGCGGTAGGTGCCGAACTGGTTGCTGTTTGAGAGGTGGTTACCGGTGCTTCTTTAGCTGGGAACAATTTTTGCCACCCGAGCATTAAGCCGATCGAAAGAACAATAAACAAAATTAAACGACGGGTATCCATACGTTTCCTTATATAAAAATTACGGTACAGGGTCGTGACCACTGCCGCCCCACGGATGGCAACGTGCCAAGCGTTTAACGGTTAGTAAAAAACCCTTGATTATACCATACTTGCTAATTGCAATAATGGCATATTGGGAGCAACTGGGGGTATAACGGCAAGTTGGTGGCAGCCATGAGCTAATTGTTAGCTGATAGGTGCGGATAAATAAGACTAGCAGGCGTTTTAACACCGCTTAATAAACCTTTGGCAAAGTTGGTCTAGTTCACTAATTACCTGTGGATAATCCAGTGTCGAAAAATGTCGTTGTGAGCGGATGATAACATCTACCGGTTGCCATAAATTTTGATGGGTGCGAAAATACTCACGAATAACCCGTTTGATGTAATTACGTTGGTTGGCGCGTTTGTGAATTTTTTTGCTGACCATGAAGCCCAGCCGCGAATTGACTAAGTCATTGGGCTTGTAATGGAGTTTGAAAAATTTTCCATGAATGACTTTGCGAAATACAAAAACGGATGAAAATTCATCCGCTTTTTGTAATCGGTGTGCTTTGGTAAAGCTGTTCATTTAGCCTTATACCGCTAAACTAGCTCTGCCTTTAGCGCGACGCGCTTTGATAATCGCACGTCCGGATTTTGTTTTCATGCGAACCAAAAATCCGTGAGTACGTTTACGTTTTACCACTGAAGGTTGAAATGTACGTTTCATTAACGTTGTCCTTTAGCAAAAATTAGTCCCGTATTCTAGCACAAAATTTACTAGCTAGTCGACAAATTTGTAAAAAAATTGTCGGGTGCGGTAGCCGCGAGTGGCGTATAATACCACATTTATTTTATTGTTATTTGAATGGTAAGCATGGAAGTCTTAATAAATTCGTTGTTATCGGTGGCGTTGGTGGTGTTTTTAGGTTATCTTGCCGGAAGAACTAATTTGATCCGACAGGAAAATGATCGCAGTTTAAATATCTTTATTCTCAATTTTAGTTTGCCGATTTTATTGTTTATTGCTTCGGCAACGGCCAAACCGGAGCAGTTACTGGATTGGCGGATGGGTGGCGCTTTTACGGTTGGCTTGCTGGGAATGTATTTTCTGGTGTTGCTGTTAAATCGCTTTGTTTTTGGGCGCTCACTGGCTCGCAGTGCCGAAACGGCATTTGTTTGCGGTTACCCCAATACTGCCTTTTTAGGTATTCCATTAATGATGGCGATTGTCGGAATGCCCGCCATGCTACCGATTGTGGTTAGTAATATTATTGTCGGCGTCATCATGATTCCATTGACGCTGATTTTTATCGAAATTGGCATTGTCGGCGAAGAACGGGTAAATTTTAAACAAATTGGTTTGCGGATCATTAAAAATCCATTAATCTTTATGCCGTTAATCGGTATTTTGGTGTCGTTATTGCATATTCCGATTCCCAAAGTGATTGATTCATCGGCGCATTTAATTGGCGGCACAACTTCCGGTGTTTCATTGTTTACTCTGGGACTAATCATGTCGCGTTATAAAATCCGGCTAAGTTTTATTAGCGGATTAAATATATTTTTTAAGAATATCCTGCATCCACTGTTAATGGTAGGGGTGGTATATTTGTTTGGGATAACCGGCTTGCTCGCCAAAGAGCTGATTATTTTATGTGCCATGCCCACGGCAATTACGTCAACGATTTTTAGTGTTACCTTCGATATTGATCCAGTCGAAAACGTCAGCAGCACGATTTTTGGAACGATTTTTTCACTGGTCAGCCTATTTGGATTTATGTACTGGTTGCATTTTTAATTATCACTTCTTGAATAAAATATGTAATTTTTGCCATATGTAAATTAGTAATTTAAAATCAAAGTGTTATATAGCGAATAGATCATTCTTTAATTGGGCATATATTTATATGCCAACCTAACGATTGTCTTTTTCATTAATTCGTAATAAAATGTCCATAATAATATTAATATTTATGGACTAAAAATTATGAAATCGCTGTTAAATCGTAAAAACTTCTACTCTTTGGCAATATTACTAGTCTCTATTGCCGCTATTGCCAGTTCTTGCGCAACGCCACAAAATAGCTCAACTAATACAAGCTTAAACACCGCCGCTCAAAACGATAAATGGGTACAAATTTTCAAAAATGCGGGATACACCTCCAAACCCTCACTAAATAATGAATCGGCAATTGAATTGATTCGTAATTTGCCAGAGTCAATGCAAGTCATCGCTGGTACCGTAACTAACCCGTTGGGAATTCGTGATGATATTTTAGAATACACCTTAGCTACTTTTAAAGACAATCCCAAAGCATTATCAGCTGCAATTGCGGTGGCGCAATATGATTACTGGGGTTCATTTTCCGGAAATAGAGAATTGGCTCGCAAATTTTATCAAGCCAGTATTATTCCGGCGTGGTGTATTAGTTATTTTTCTGATTTTAAAACAGGTTTAGCATATTCCAGAACAACATCTACATTATTGCGCAATACCACGGCAAGGAAACAACATCAACTTTTTATAGAAGCTAATTATTTATCGCCGGGAATTTATGGTTTTGGTAATTTAAGCGATAAAGAGTTGGCGCAAAAATGTGAACAAGGTAACTATTAATCTTTCTATAAATTGGAGACTATCATGAAAACGCTATTATTCTGGTTTAGTTTGCTATTTATCGTTGGTACTGCATATGCTACCCCAAATAGCAAGATCTATATCTTCCATATCAATGGAATAAATACCACCATTGAGGAAGCTCGGCAAAATATGTTTTTCTTGAAACAAACAGCGGCAATTAATTCCAACATGACCTCGTGGGACTTCCTGTACAATCAAAGTCATGGTTTGTGGGATGATTTAGAGGATGTATTCCAACAAAAAACTGCCGAAGCCAATCCCAAAATAACCTTGGATGATTATGTTACTGCTTATCTACGTCATAATAATCTTGATTATGCCCCGGATTCAGCCGATTATGCCATCGTAAAAGCTGGAATCAAAGACGAATACCTTAATGATCCGCAATTTTTCGGCAGTAATTTTGAGGAATTGCTAACCCAGTTTCATCAAAAATTACCTCCATCGGAACAACAGCGCTTACAAGAAACGGCGCGGATGGTAAAATCTTATGCCGGCATGGATAACAATGTGTTATTTATACCGCATTCACAAGGGAATCTTTACACTAATTCCCTAATTAGCTATCTGGTAAGCGAAGAATTATTTCCGCCTAGTCAAATTAGTAATTTCGGAATTGCCTCACCAGCAAATGCCGTAATCAATGGTCGCACTAAAACCACCAGCTATGTAACTTCATCCAAAGATTTGGTAATTGGCGGTCTGCGACTACTGAGATCGACTTTGGCAAGTAATGTCAATCTGAGTTTTACCTTAACCGATCCGTTAGGGCACAATCTGATTGATGTTTATTTAGCCAAATCTACCAGTAAAACCAAAATACAGCAGGAAATTCATAATAACGTGTTGAGTTTTACCAACCAAATGGTTAACAATCAACAAAAATACCATTTACGCTTGGCATTTAACCTCTCAGATAAAGATAAGATTATTTTCAAAAAAGGTGACCAAACTATCTGCGAAAATCAGGAGTGTAGTGATGATTTGCTTTATTATCGTAATGAAGCCGGTGGTATTTATCTAGCGCCGGAACATTCTTATCCACAAGGAGATAGTTATCGCGTGCTGTCGCAAGTTAACAATAATAACACTTTTCAAATTCGTTTAGCCAATAATACTACCGTTAACATTAATCGTCTTTTATGCTATACCAGCGGAGCTAATGAAACCAGCCATTATGATTGTTATAAATCTCGATTAAACACTAATCAAGATACAGTCAGTGCCGCCAATAGTAATATCAGTAATTTGGCTTATGCACAAAATAAATACCCTGAATTATTTGTTAATGGTTTTTTAATCGGTCGGGAATTTTATTACTAACTGTTGTTGTACAGGATAATGATTTTAGGGATAGGTTATTGGTTTTTCTCATGGCGCGTTGATTTGACACTGGCAATCAGTGTGTAAAATTTTCGAACTCAATAACTTATCTCTGAAATATAGATGTATGAGGTAGTCTCATTTGGAACTAAGTTGCGTAATCACTTTCTAAAGTGGTGGTTATGCTAAAATTGCGGGATTAATTTCATACTATGGAACTTTCGCAATGAATAACCACTTCCCGCTAAATGAGGAAAAATTTCTTAACTCTCTGATTGTTATCGCCATTGTTGTCCTGGCATTTGGGCTGCTATTTCCGATAACCACTGCATCTTATAGCGCTTATTACGGTTCGATTGCTAAACATATTGCAGTTAGTAATAACTGGAGCGATTTGATGTTAAGCAATCAGGATTGGCTGGATAAACCGCATTTTCCATTCTGGATCACCGCTCTATCATTCAAAATATTTGGCATTAATTCCTTTGCTTATATCTTACCGGGGTTTTTATTTAATCTGCTGGGGGCGTATTATACCTACCGGCTGACGGTGTATTTATACCATAACACCAATCTGGCGTTGCTAGCCACGGTAATTTATCTGACAGTTTTCCATCTGATGATTTCGTCGATTGATGTCCGCGCCGAAGCGTATTTACTGGGTGAACTGATGCCGGCAGTTTATTATTGGCTAAATTATGACCGTAAATTTTCCTTGAAATTTTTGCTATTAGGGGCGATTTTTACCGGTTTGGCATTAATGACCAAAGGGATTTTTGTTATCATCACCATTATCAGCGGTTTATTCTGTTTATGGGTGTATGAAAAACGCTTGATTAATATTATTTCACCCAAATGGTGGTTGGCGCTGGGACTATCGCTGGTCTTTGCTATTCCGGAATTGATTGCGCTCTATCTGCAATTTGATCTCCATCCCGAAAAAGTCATTTTTGGGCATACCCATGTTTCGGGTATCCGCTGGTTTTTTATTGATAGTCAATTTGGGCGCTTTTTTGGTACTGGACCGATTATGACTACCAATCCGATGCCTTATCACCAGTTATTCTTCCTGCATACTTTTTTATGGGCATTTTTGCCGTGGTCGTTTATTTATCCGGTGGCGATTTATTATAGCATCCGCTACTTCAAACAACAATCAGTAAATGAACGCCAAAATACAGTATTGCTTTTGGGCTATTTCTGGATTAGCTTTATCATGTTTAGTATTACCTCGTTTCAGGTTGATCACTATACTAATATTATTTTTCCGTTTGCGGCAATTATGTGTGCCAAATTACTATACGATTTACGCGAGACCCGCCATAAATTGTTTATTTTCCAGCAAGGAATTGCGATTTTAATGCTGGTATTAATCGGGATTTTAATTGGGCTATTATTTAAAGGCTGGATATTAATTGGCTTTGTGTTATTGGAAATTATCGCGGTATTGGTATTTGTCCGCTACTGGGGGCAAACGCCGTTTATTAAAACCATCTTATTGCCCTTTAGCGTAATTTGTCTGGTCTATATGTTTGCGATGACTGCCAATGGCTACCTTTATCATCAATATGACAGCGGTTCGATTGCTGCCGAAATTACCAATCGGAATCCGACGATACCGGTGGTTGATTATCAACTGGATTCGCGCGGACTCGAATTTTACGCCCATGGGCATTACTATAAAGCAGAAAAATTGAGCGATATTCCCAATTTACCGCAATATTATTTAGTCATGCCGGATAAGCTATGGCAGAATGAATCGCATCCGCAAGGACAAATTATCGGACAGGTCAAAGGGAATGTCGATGCCAAAATAATTCCGCATTTAGCCAATCCACGTGAATTGAATGATAATCTCAATACTTACGATGTCATTTTGGTGACAAACTAATGGAGCGACTAGCTATTGCGCCGATGCTTGATTGGAGCGATCGTCATTATCGCTATTTTATGCGCCAGTTAACTAAACACACCACGCTTTATAGTGAAATGGTGGTGGCAGATGCGATTATTCATGGCGAGCGCGATAAACTACTTGAGTACAATTCGCTAGAACATCCACTGGTATTGCAATTGGGTGGTTCCCATCCAGCTAAGCTGGCGGCAGCAGCAAGCATTGCCCGCGATTATGGCTATGATGAAATTAATCTAAATTGTGGCTGCCCATCTGATCGAGTACAGGCGGGATGCTTTGGAGCGGCATTGATGAAAGATGCACAATTAGTCGGTGAATGTTTTGCTGCCTTGCAGGAAGTTAGCTCGGTTCCGGTGACCATCAAACACCGGATTGGCTTGGACTATGCGTATGATTATGATTTTGTCGCAAATTTTGTCAATACGGTCGCTGGATTTGGGTGCCGCAAATTTATTGTCCATGCCAGGAATGCGGTATTAAAAGGCTTAAGCCCCAAAGAAAACCGCACGATTCCACCGTTAAATTATGATTATGTTTATCGCTTAAAAAAAGATTTTCCAGCGTTAAGTATTATGATCAATGGCGGCATTAGTACGCTTAGTGAAATTGACCAGCATTTGCAGCAAGTCGATAGCGTGATGCTTGGTCGCGAAGCCTATTATAACCCTTACCTGTTTGCCGAAGTTGATCGCCGCTATTATGGTATGGATTCGTTGGCTCCAGTCACGCGGCGACAGGTTGCCACGGCGATGATTCCCTATCTGGAAGAAGCATTAAGTACGGGGATTCGCTTACATCACATTACCCGGCATATGATTGGGCTGTACCATGGCTGTAAAAAAGCTAAATTATGGCGCCAACAGCTAACGACGCAAATTATCCAGAGCAATTCGCTGGCAAAATACATCCAATTGGTAGCCGAGATGGAGGAGTGATGATGGATAAACTTGAATTATTGACTAAATTAATTGCCTTTGATACTACTTCGAGCAACTCCAATCGCGCGCTGATTGATTTTATTCAGGATTATTTGCAGGGCTATGGAATTAGTAGTCATTTGACAATTAGTTCCTGTGGACACAAGGCAAATTTATTGGCAACCTTGCCGGCGCTTGGCGGCGTAACGCAGGGTGGATTGGTGCTTTCCGGACATACTGATGTCGTACCAGTTGACAATCAGGCGTGGAACTATCCACCATTTGCGGCAACTATTGCCAATGGGCGGGTTTACGGGCGTGGCAGCTGCGATATGAAAGGATTTATTGCGGTAGTGTTGGGATTGATTCCGCAAGTAGTAACGAAGCAACTTATCCGGCCATTGCATCTGGCATTTTCTTATGATGAGGAAGTTGGTTGCTGCGGTGCAGTAGATTTGATTGATGATATTATCACCCGCAAGCTTACGCCGGAGTATTGCTTGGTTGGTGAACCCAGTTCAATGGATGTAATTACCGCCCATAAAGGTGTCAATAATTACCGAATACAGGTGTTTGGCAAGGCGTGCCACTCATCATTAACTAATCAGGGCTGTAATGCGGTTGAATATGCTGCCGAAATAATTGTCAAACTGCGCGCGCTGGCGAATCAATTGCGGTTAGCTGGCGACAACGACTCGGATTATGATGTGCCATATTCGACACTGTCAACCAACCTGATTAAGGGTGGAATTGCGACCAATATCATTCCGGAGTTTTGCGAAATTTATTTTGAATTGCGCAATTTGCCGCAGATTGATCACCAGCAGATTTTGCAACCGCTAACCGATTTTATCGAACAGGATTTACTACCGCGAATGCGTGGCGAATTTGCGGATGCGCGGATTGAAATTAGCCAGATTGCGCGAGTCCCCGGATTGACAGATCGGTATAATCATGATCTGGCGGCAATTGTTAGACAAATTGTTGCGAGTTATACGGTTAAAAAAGTTGCCTATGCCACTGAGGGCGGCATGTTCCAAAATGCCCGGATTCCCACGGTGATTTGTGGACCCGGGAGTATAACCGAGGCGCATCGCCCGGATGAATTTGTGACACTGGCGCAGCTTGAATTGTGCCATGAAGTGTTAATTAAGTTAATTGACGAAGTGCTGGTATAACCGAAGGTTTTAGAAGCTATCGGATATTACAGCGGTTAGAGTAGTTACAGATACTCATATGGATAAAGCCGTTACGTTTTAAAAAGCCTGCCGCGGGCAGGAGAGGGAGTATTACTATGATAAAAATTAATTTGTTTGCCAAAATAAACCCAAAGATTTTGCTATCGTTGAGTATGCTGGGCGCGATTAGCGGTGCACTGGCCAATGACACCATTAGCATTGGCGCTTCACCAATACCGCAATCGGAAATGCTGCATTTTGCTAAGCCATTACTGGCAAAAGAGGGCGTGGATTTAAAAATTCTTGAATTTTCCGATTATATTACCCCCAATCTGGCGTTGAGTCAAAAGCAACTGGATGCCAATTTCTTTCAGCATCAACCGTATTTGGAGCAGTATAATAAAGATCATAAAACTCAATTGGTGTCATTGGTTAAGGTTTTTATTGCCCCCATGGGAATTTATGCCAATAAAAAAACCCAAGCTAAATTTATTGCTAGCCATAAAGTTGGCGATATTAAACCCGGTAGTAAAATCGGGGTTCCCAATGATCCAACCAACGAGGGCCGCGCGCTTTTGATTTTACAGTCCAATGGAATTATCAAATTAAAGGCTAGCGTTGCTTATCCAACTAAAAAAGATATTATCGCCAATCCTAATCAGCTACAGTTGCAGGAATTGGATCCGGCAATGTTGCCGCGCTTATTAAGTGGTGGTCAGCTGGATCTGGCGTTGATTAATTCCAATTATGCACTGGCAGCAGGGTTGCACCCAAGTAAAGATGCGGTACTATTGGAAAGTGCTTCGAGCCCATTTGCCAATGTAGTAGCAATCAGGAGCAGTGAAATAAATCAACCGCGAATGAAAAAACTGGCGAAAGCGTTAACCTCTCCGGCAATGAAAAACTATATCCAGAAGACTTTTCATGGCGATATAATCCCGGCATTTTGATTTAACCGGTGTTAGTGAGTAATACAGTTTTTAAAATCAAATCCTGATATAAACAGAGTGCATAATAGGAGCATTCGGCATGCAGTGCTTCTGCCGATTTGTGCAATGCAACAACGAAAAGCTGCGGTTTTAGAGTATAATGATAGTCATTTAATGAATAACAAAGAGATGGTGAAGAGTATGATTCCAGCACAAACAGTAAAAAAAATTCTTGATTTATTACAACAGGAGATTATTCCGGCCGAAGGCTGTACCGAGCCGATCGCAATTGCTTATGCCGCTGCTAAAGCTACCGAGATTCTTGGTCGGAAACCTGAGAAAATGTGGGTTTCTATTTCGGGGAATATAATTAAAAATGTCAAAAGCGTAATTGTACCCAATAGTGGTGGCATGGTCGGAATTGGTGTTTCGGCGGCAATGGGCGCTTTTGCCGGTGATGCCAACAAAGAATTAATGGTAATTACCGATGTCAAACCTGAACAATTAACCGCAGTACGGGCATTTTTGGAAAAAAAAGTTATCCACATTGAACACGCCAAGTGTAACCATAAGCTTTATATCAAAGTTAAAGTCTTCGCCGGTGATGAATCAGCAAGCGTTGAGATGATCCATACCCACACCAATATTACCGAAATTAGCAAAAATGGGCAAGTCTTACTGAAAAAAGACGATGATGGCGTTGATCATCACGCTGATGCTGCAGATATCTTGTCGGTACAGTTAATTTATGATTTAGCAAAAGAAATTGATATTACCTTGATTAAAGATTTGTTTGATAAAGTAATTAGCTGTAATACTGCAATTGCCAAAGAAGGGTTGCAGCATGATTATGGGGTAAATATCGGGCGCAATATTCAGGAAAGTATAAAAAGCGGGTTTTATGGCGATGATATCCGCAATAATTCGGCAAGTTTGGCTGCTGCCGGCAGTGATGCGCGGATGGGCGGTAGTGCCATGCCGGTGATGACTACTGCTGGTAGCGGTAATGTCGGATTGTCGGCATCATTACCGGTAATTACTTACTGTAAAGAGCGCAACAAAACCCCGGAACAGTTATATCGGGCATTATTTTTCTCGCATTTAACGACAATCCACGTCAAATCGCGCATCGGGCGGCTATCAGCCTATTGCGGACCAATGTGTGCTGCGGCAGGTGTTGCCGGTGCGATTGGCTTGGTAAATGATTTTAGCTATGACACAATTGCCAAGGCGATTATCAATACTTTAGGCGGTGTCTCGGGAATCTTATGTGATGGGGCCAATTCGTCCTGCGCGGTTAAAATTGCCAATGGTACTTATGCTGCCTTTGATGGGATTGCCATGGCGGCCAATGGGAATGTTATTACCGATGGTGATGGCATTGTCGGACATGATGTTGAGGCAACCATTCGCAATATCGGTGAATTGGCGCAAAAAGGAATGCAGGAAACCGATGAAGTTATTCTGGATATTATGACTCGCGAAGAAAATTAACCATGCCGCGGCTCGCACAAATAAGCGGCAAGGTCGGCGCTAAAACCATAAAAAAACCGTTCAATATTGAGCGGTTTTTTTATGTGACAGTGCTAATCCAGAACTTTTATCACCAGCTCACCATTCTCGTCTTCTTCAACGCCATGAATATCAGTGCCAAAGCCGGGTACCTTGCTACCGATGTCTTCGAGCATAATCAGATAATCCAGCACTGGGCGTGATTGAGCGGTAATTTTCTCGCCGGGCATAATCAAGGGCACTCCCGGTGGATAGGGGAGAACCATTACGGCGCTGGTGTGTCCTTCCAGTTCCCGCATTTTGATAATTCGGGTTTGTCCTTTGACTAGTTTTTGAAATGCCTGATGCGGAGTCATCTCCATTTGCGGCAGACAGTCAAATGCACGATACATAACATCGGCAAGGTGGTATTCTTTCATCAGTTGATGAATTCTGGTTGCCAAGGTTTGAATCCGCATATTGCGGTAAAATTCCGGATGTTCCGCATATAGGCGCGGCAACATATCGCGGATTAATAAATTGGCATCAAAATCGGTTTTAAAATCGTTTAATAGCGTTAATAAGCGCATCGATTTAGGCCGCCCAATTCCGATACTAAATAAAAATAGTAGGCTGTAGGGACCGGTTTTTTCGACAATCACCCCATGATCATCCAGATACATGCTGACAATCGCTGCCGGAATGCCAAATTCGCTGATTTGATTATTGTCGATTCCCGGCAATAATAGCGTGACTTTAACCGGATCCAGATACATGTGATCGTCATCCTGATTTTTGAAGCCATGCCAGTTACTATCTGCCTCCAGCTCCCAACAGCGTGGGTGAAAGCGATCGATTTCTTCCGGCTGCCAGACATCATAATACCAACTATGGCTGGACGCGCGGAGCTTTTTAATTTCGGCGCGGAAATTGGTTGCCCGTTTGATGGTGCGATTGATTAAGTGATAGCCGCGCTCGCCTTTCATCATTGCCGCCGCGATTTCGCAACTGGCGGTAATCTGATACAGCGGGCTGGTTGAGGTGTGCATCATATAGCATTCGTCCATCACTTCTTTATCAATTTTACCCTTTATATGGAGCATTGAAGCCTGTGAGAATGCTGCGAGTAATTTATGGGTCGAATGAGTTTCAAAAATCGTCTGATCTTCTTTCGCTCCGGAATACATGCCGAATTTACCCTCATAAATTGGGTGGAAATTGGTATAAGGCACCCAGGCACTATCAAAATGCAGATTTTTGATTTTTAAAGTTTCTTTGATGTATTCGGTGTTATACAGTAAACCATCATAAGTTGAATTGGTAATAACGGCATAGCTTGGCCAACTGGCAGCAATTGGTGAGGACTCAATTTTTTTCTGAATACTGATAGTGGTAAATTCTTCTTTGGGAATGCCACCGAGAATACCATAGGCATTGCGGGTGGGCTTTAGATAAATGGGTATTACATCAGTCATCATCATATAATGACAAATTGATTTATGGCAATTGCGGTCAACCAAAATAGTATCGCCAGCGCGGGCAGCAAACATTCCAACCATTTTATTGGCAGTTGAAGTACCGTTAGTAACGATATAGGAATAATCCGAATTAAAGGTTTCGGCAATAAATTCCTCAGCACGACGATGTAAGCCACTGTGATCCAGCAGACTGCCTAATTCCGGAACTGAAATCGAAACATCGGCTTTAAAGGTATTTTCACCAAAAAAATCGTAAAAAATACTTCCGACCGGCGAGCGGGTAAAGGCACTGCCGCCCATATGTCCCGGAGTACAGAAAGTGTATTTATTTTCTTTGACATAATTAATTAACTGTTTGGTAAATGGCGGCACAATCCGATCGTAATAGCGGTTAATTGCGCGTAAAATCCGTTGAAAATCATCAGCCAACAAATGCTGATCATATTGCAAAAATGATAAACTAAGAGCAAAATTAGATAAATCCAGATCCATTTCCGAGTGATCGGTATAAACCGCAAATACCGGCAAATCCGGATTAATATCAGCCAGTTGTTCAACTTCGCTTAAATCGTAGGCTTCCCAGTCAAAGATATAACAGACGATGCGGGCATTATGTTTGAGTGTTGAAATGCTATCCTGAATGGTGGTACTGTGAATTACGTTAAAATTATTGCAGGCAAGAACTTTGCCCAATTTTTCGAGGAAACTGATTTTTTGTTCGTTAAGACTGGTATCATAGGTAAGTAAAATATCTTTGGTCATGTGCGGCTTTCGAGAGGAGCAAATTTTATGCTAATTGATGAGCTGGAGAATTTTTGGATTCCGCTGGCGGTTTCAATAATCAATTCGCCCTGTTCGCTGATATCGCGATGGACTCCCTGACAAATTTCTTGCTCATTCTGATAAATGGTTAGTACTTGATTAAGATGCCAGCAATTATCCAGCCACTCCCGACGAAGCAGGGCAAAACCGAACATTTCAAATTCAGCCAGTAGTTTTTCCAAAGCAATTACCAGTTCCGCCAACAGTTGATTGCGGGAAAAATCGGCAAAATTATCAATCCCAATTCCAATTACCGTATGATTATGCTGTTGACGGACCAGATTTTCAACTAAAACTCCGGCAACCTTGCTTCCCGCGACATAAATGTCGTTTGGCCACTTGATTTGATTGCGGATTTTATGATCTTTTAGCAATCGATTAATCGCTACCGCACATAGAAGTGGCAATACCCCTAAATTATAATCGGCTGGAAAAACCCGGATAATTGAGGCGGTTATATCACGGGCGATAGAACTAAGCCAGCGCCGTCCAAAACGTCCCCGCCCGGCAAATTGCCATTCACAGCTAATCAATCCCCGTTCAGGATAGTGATTGATATGATTCAGAGCATAATTATTGGTCGAGGTGGTTTGATCCAAAAGGGTAATGGCGTAATTCAGATCATTACTGCGCAACTGGGTGTTAATTTGGGCGTGATCCAACCACTCTAATTGGCGCTTAAGTAAATATTGTCCGCTGTGATTAATTAGTAGCTCCGGTTCGAGTTGGTTGATTTCGCCGATATGTTTAAGAATAGTCAGCGAATCAACTTTTAATTTGCTGCTTAATTTTGCAATTGACATACCGTTTTCCTGCGATAACAGCTTTAGCAGTTTAATTTCCATTGCTATTACGAACCTGATTAATTAATTTGGTAGTGGAGGTTGCATATAAAAATGGAATTGAATGAACTTCGCCGCCATTGGCAATTATTTCGCGACTGCCAACGATGTTAGCCGGTGTCCAGTCGCCACCTTTTACCAGAATATCCGGCATGATTTGCAGGATAAGTTGTAGTGGCGTATCTTCATCAAACCAAGTTACAAAACTGACTGCCTCAAGGCTAGCCATTACCGCCAGTCGATTTTCGAGATTATTGATCGGGCGGTCATCTCCTTTGCCCTGACGCTTGACCGAGGCATCACTATTTAATGCCACTATCATTGAGTCACCCAGCTCGCGGGCTTGTGCCAGATAGGTTACGTGTCCGCGATGAAGAATATCAAAACAGCCGTTGGTAAAGACCAGTGGGGTTCGCGCCTTGATTTCGTAGAGCCGTGTAGCAATATCTTGTGGCTGAATAATTTTGTGTTCAAATTGTGGTGATGGATAATTCATAACTGATTCCTGCGATGATGATATTTAACGGGTTATTTTAACACCGCTATATCATCAAAGTTGAGATTCTTTAATTGATTATTGGGCGAGATTTTGTAACGGAAATCTTTGGTGATGGTTTTATAATTTATCGTGACTTGCAAACTTATTAAAATAGTTGAAAGTTCAATTAATATGTGCTAGAATAATGGTTGAAAGTTCAATTAAATTGGAGCCGATATGAATAGTGAATTAATTAGCCCGGTATTGCGCCATGTTGGGGCACTGGCTCGAACAATTAATACTCATAGTGAGGTGGTTTTTCGCCAATTACAATTACAGCGTGGTCAGTTTATCTATATTACCCGTGTTTGTGAACATCCGGGCATTAATCTGGTTGATTTGGCAAATGAACTGTGCATTGATAAAACAACCGTTACCAAGGCCGTGCAAAAATTGATTGTTGGTGAATGGCTGGAAAAAATTCCGGATAATGACGATAGAAGGATGCTACGCTTATATCCAACTACGCGCAGTTTGGCTGCGTATGAACGGTTAATTGGCGCTGAAAATTGCGGAATAATGGCGTGTTTCAGTGAATTAACTGTTAAGGAACAACGCGAAATTGAACGTTTGCTGGCTAAAATGAATAACGGTGCCGCCAAACTGGAGACTATTTTAAATAAGGAGTTTATTAATCATGATTAGAATTGCAACCACCGCCGATATTGATGAGGTTATGGAAATTTTAAAGGCTACAGTCAAGTTTATGCATGGCTATGGTAATGATCAATGGGATGAACTATATCCGAGCCGCGAAGACGTTCTTTGCGATATTAACCGTGGTGAATTATTTGTTGGGGTGCGTGGAAGTGTTATTGCCGGATTTATCTGTCTAAACAATAATGAACCGCTTGAATATCAAAATCTCCAGTGGAGTAAAAGTTCCTCGGCAGTAGTTGTTCACCGGATGGCGGTTAGCCAGAAATTCATGCGACAGGGGGTTGCCAGTGAATTGATGAACTATGCCGATGTATTGGCAGCACAACAAAATAACTACCTTAAAACCGATACCTACTCGCTGAATGTTTATGCGCAGGGCTTATTTGCCAAATTTGGCTATACTAGGATCGGTACTATGAATTACCGTGGAAAGCAGCTGAAGTTTTTCTGTTATGAAAAGATATTGAAAAAGTGATTCTATTGTTGCGGCGGGGATTATTTTATTTTAATGATCATTGCTAATTGATAGTTATTTACAATTAAGATAAAATTGAATATTTCATCTTAACGGCATATAATGCCTCACTATAATAAAAACATTATATTAATTGTTGACTTATTATTAAAAGGTGAAGAGATATGAAAAAAATTTGTTTCAGTTTATTATTATCTACTGGCTGGATTTTAAATGCCTATGCCAGCAATTCTAATCCAATTCCCAATCCGCCATCGGCATTTGCGGCGGATAGCCAGGCCTGTCAGGTCAACGGCGGAACATTATTTGTAGCAACAATTGTCAGTGCACCGGTCTATAAATCCGGTTCTTCCCAGCAGGGTGTAGAATTATCGCACACCCATGTCAATGCGGTTCCCATTGGTCAGAAAGCCACTACTACGAATACTTATGATGTAGCCATGGACAATGTCTTTGCCAGCGGTTATGATAGTGCACAGCCGTATAATCAGGTTCCTTCGCCATTAACCCAGCTTAAAATCGGGCAAAATGTTGAATTTTGTGGTCAGCCTTATTCTGGTGGCGGCGGAATCCACTGGGTACATACCAATTGCGGCGATACGCCAACTAGTTCAGAACCTAATGGCTCGGTGCGGATAATAAACGCTGATGGATCGTTGGGCGCTAATCTTGAAAATGCCACCGAGTATTGCTATTTATGGCAATAGTTTGCTGTTATATAGTGATCTAAGCTAGCCAACACCAAACCCCCTGTCAATATTAAGACCGGGGGGTAGTATCGGCTGTCTAGTCTAGTGTGGTAAAATTACGTTTCTGCTTTTATTTGAATTTACCAATGAAACTAACGCCATACCTCGCTAAATTTTATGTCTACGATATCCTGCGCAAAACGCGGGGCGATATTTCTGCGACGGTGTTTAATACTAAAATTTAAATGAACCTCCTCAGGTTTTAGCAGCACAATATGCAATTCATTATCAAACCCAGCTTGAGCCCAATATCATTATTTACTATAAATTACTTCTTACTACATGACAGAAATTAATTTCTTGCATTTCACTTCCATTGGTAAGTAACTAATACACAATGAAATAAGCTTAATTGCATCGTATAAATTATTGTTTAGTTTTTGTATTAATAAATCATAACCATATCTAAAAAA
>CAZATM010000084.1:0-97611 GCA_964488065.1 uncultured Neisseria sp. | reverse complement strand
GACAACTCTAGCCAATCGCTTAGCCGCGCAACAAGCCGCAATTGGCGTTTTAAACGCTCAGATTGAAGAGCAACAACAATTGGTTGCCAGTCTTAAAGCCCGCCGTGATAATGCCAAAGTCAATCTGGATTTAACCATCGTCCGCGCACCCAGCGATGGGATTATTGATAATCTGTACATTGCTCCCAATACTCCGATTAAAATTCATGAGCCGGTATTCTCGTTCATTGATACCACTCATTATTACATTCAGGCCAATTTCAATGAAACCGATTTACGCAATGTGCGGGTCGGTGATAAAGTCTATATTATGCTTAGAATGTATTACTTCGATAAAATCTTCCATGGTGTAGTTGTCAATAATCTATGGGCTGCCGAACGACAAGTAACCGCCAGCAAAAGCCAATTACAAAAAGTTGACAATGAAAATGAATGGCTGTTATTGCCGCAGCGCTTTCCGCTGCAAATTAAAATCCTCGACCCGGATCCCAATTACCCATTGAACCCGGGAGCAAGCGCTTATGTTTATATCGCAACTTCAAAATAAACTCCAGCGCTATGATCCATATGGAGAGCATTTCTCCAACGGTTTAAAAGCGGTATTCGTGCTGGAGCTGTTATTTTTGTTTAACTACGTTTATAAAGTTCCCAATCCGTATTTCTATTATTTTTATGTACCATTAACGGCATTTGCCGCGGAAATTGCCGGTAATACCCTTGAAGATAAATACTTATTGTATTTTTTTACCGTCATGGGCAGTGCATTAGCAGTTTTTTTATTTGGAATGTTCTCAATTTATCCGCTATTGTTTGTGTTTTTTGTTTTTGGCTACTCGTTATTGATTTATTTCACCGCCATCTACAAATTAAAAAGTATGTTGGTTCCGGCACCGTTAATTCTTAGTTTGGCGGTTTATTCGTTAATTTATGATAAAAGCAACAGCAATTTCTATCTGGCACTTAATCATGCTCTGGAAACCCTGGTTGCGATGCTGGTAGTAATGTCGGGACTGCTGTTATTTCCCAAACACTACTATCTGGCAATTTGGCGCAGGGCTTTTATCAGCGTGCTACAAAACTTAATTACCACCGCTGATAAAATTTATCAAGGCGAGATTGAACGGATGCCGATTATTCCCGGAACGGTTGTCATGAAACGCTATAGCCAGATGCTATCCCCGCGGATGAAGTGCTACAGCATTTTGAAAATCACCCTCCTAACCTTTGAATTGGTAGTTGCAATGTCGTATTTAGTGGCATTTTACCGCCAATTACGCTGGCAATACATTGCGGCATTTCATCACTATCTGGAAAAATTATTGCCACAGGTAAAAAACCGTCAACCACTGATTCTAACTGCCCAAGATTTGAAAATCATGCATGAGACCTATGAATTGCGGACATTGGCACAATTAATTAAGAGCTGGAATCATTTATGTACCAACTAAAACTTCCACATCTCAGTTATCGCGCTCAGCGCGCGCTGAGAATCTGTACGGTATTTACCATCACGATTGCCATTCAGGAGATTCTCCGCGTCCCGCACGCTGGCTGGATTGGTTTTGCGGTAATCATGATTTATGCCGGCTTTGATAATGGCACCACCCTGTTTCGCGCTTTTCATCGTTTTTGGGGCATGCTCTTGGGCTTACTCAGTGGTTATGTCCTGTGGTTTGTCGGACATTTAGATTATCGAATACTTATTTTAGTTATTCCATTAACGATCTTTTTTGCTTACTATTTGGCCGGACATGCTTATAGCATTCCCACTGCATTTACCGTCAATACCGCCGTGATTGGTACCGGCTATTTCTATGCTCATAACAACTACTCGATTACTTTTTTTCTGGTTGATTATGCACTGTGTACGGTGATTGGCTTTGCGATAATTTTGGTACTGGAATATTTTTGGTTTCGCCGCCACCGCCTGATGACTCGTTTTATTGAAGATACCCAACTGGAAATTTTTCAACGCTTGCAAGCATTGGTCGAACTGATTAATCAGGAAACTATCCGCCATAGCGAGTTTTTCCGCCGCTGTATGGCATTAAATACCAGTTTAACCGAAGTAAATAATTTGGTTGCCAGCAGTAAATTTTTATTAAGCTCGGAAGAAGCGGTGGGCGACGAGTTTAACCGTTTTATTGAACTTACCGCGCGGATTTTTGTAGCCATCAAAGCCTTATATTCCGCTTACTATACCAAGCGTTACCACAAGCATGATTATTATCAGTTGTACCAACAAGTACAAACTGACTTAGCCGAACTCGGAGGATTACTTGCGCTACCACAACAACTATCAATTCAATCGGGAGCCATTCATGAAGCCCATAACTAGATTACTGCCGCTGCTATCATTCTTAATGATTGGCTGTGCCACCACTTATGACAAACCACAATTGACTCCACCGGATAACTGGAGTGTGACCACCGCCACTAGTGATGACGAAAGTAATCTCCCCTACTTGGCTTGGTGGCAGGGTTTTAACGATCCGCTACTCAATCAGTTAGTTGAAAGCGCGATTGCCAATAATAACTCATTAAATATGTCACGCAGCCATATTGAAGCCGCCGAAGGCGAATTAAAAAAAATTCAATTCCAGTGGATTCCTGATATCAATGTCCTTTTGGGTTACTCGAATAATCCCGCTACCGGCTTTCCCGGCTTACTCGCGGTATTGGCACCCAATTATACGCTCAACATTTTTAGCCAATTGAAACAACAAAAGCGTGCCGAGTACGAATTAGCCGCCGCCAAAGCCGAAGATGATGCCGTAAAATTAACCGTAATCAGCCAAGTCGCAGCCAGTTACTTTAGTTATCAAGCCGAAGTTGAACATCGCCAGTTATTACAAAACCTAATTGATGATACCGGCAATCTATTGAATATCAATCAGAAGCTTTACCTAACCGGAATCACACCCGAAACCCATGTTGAAGAATTACGGGCACAGTTAAATTTATTGCAAGGTGAAATACAGGAGGTTGAACAAAATATAATCACCAGCCGCAATGCGCTACGCTATCTAATAAATCAAGTTCCCGGCGATCTGCCAGCGGTAAAAAAATTCAGCGACTTACAAAACCCAAGCTTGTTACCCGGAGCATTGCCTCTGACGGTACTTGAAAATCGTCCGGATATGGAAATGGCAACCAATCAACTGCTTGCCGCCAGTTCCGGCGTGGGAATAGCCCAAAGCCAACTACTGCCAACGCTACAATTGGATTTCATTGGTGGACCGGTTGCCGGTAATAACAGCTATCATTTCCCGACCCCAATAACTACCAATGTGGTTGATTTCAACGATGAATTATTAAAAATTCCGGTGTTTAATATGTCCGCGTTGGGTGCAATTGCCAAAGCCGAAGGATTGAATAAGGTAGCATATTATAATTATCTAGATGTTTTCCAAAAAGCACTGCGCAATACCACCAATGCCCTCTCGGCGCATGCCAAAATTACCACTAAATTAATACAGGTTGAGTCAGCGGTACAGCACCTACACAAAGCCTATCAGTTAAATGAACAATTATATCAGCGCGGAATTAATAGCAAACTATCAACCCTAGATAGCAAGATCGCTTGGGATCAAATTCAGATTAAACAAAACCAGACCCGCCTGCAGCAATTAATTACCGTGGTAAATCTGTATCAGGAATTGGCTGGAGGCTATAAGAACAACGAATCGACACCAGCCGGTGCATAAATAACTGCCCTAATTCAAGGATAATAGTTTAAAATCACGGTTAATAAGCGCAATTCGGTAAATAACTATACCGGTATTAATTATCCGAATGCGCGGGCATTTTCCACTGGAGAAAAGTATGTTTAAACAGCAGTTAGTTGACCAGATTAGCGGTCAAATCAGTAAATTATTTCAAAACAATCCATTACAGGATGTCGAAAAGAATCTTAAAGCCATTTTGCATGCCGCTTTAGATAAAATGGAATTAGTCACCCGCGAAGAGTTTGATATTCAACAAAAAGTTCTTGCCAATACCCGCGCCAAACTCGATGAATTGGAACAAAAAATTCAACAACTAGAGCAATCGCAACCGGGGCAGTCTAAAACAGAACAACCTAAATAAATCATGTCAATTGCCAAGCTTAATTCGCGCGCGCTAACCGGCATGGCGGCGCCACAGGTCATCGTGGAAGTTCATGTTGCCAGCGGTTTACCAAGTTTCTCAATTGTTGGCTTGCCGGATACCGAGATAAAAGAAAGTCGCGATCGGGTGCGATCGGCAATTCAAAACTCCGGATTTGATTTTCCAGCGCGGCGAATTACGGTTAATCTGGCACCGGCCGATTTGCCCAAAGATTCCAGTCGCTACGATTTACCGATTGCGCTGGGAATTTTGATTGCTGCCGGACTGGTTAAGCCGCAGCCGCCGCTGGATAATCTCGAATTTGCCGGTGAACTGGCACTGGATGGGAATTTGCGTCCGGTAAAAGGCGTGCTGGCAATGGCATTTGGCATCAGCGAAAATAATCGCCAATTTATACTCCCGGAACAAAATATAACCGAAGCCGCAATAATTGAATCAATTACCGTCTATGGAGCAAGCTGTCTTAAACAAGTCATTGCCCATCTGGAGGGGACTGAATTAATTACTGCAGCGCCGCAACACCTCCCCGACCTTGATTGGCACGCAGATACGCTAGGCGATTTTAGTGATGTCAAGGGACAAATTGCGGTAAAAAAAGCCTTGGAGATTGCCGCCGCCGGCCGTCACTCATTATTAATGATCGGCACTCCCGGTAGCGGCAAATCAATGCTGGCCAGCCGGATTAGCTCAATTTTACCGGAATTATCCGCCGCCGAAGCAATTAGCACCGCCTCATTACACTCATTAAGCACGCAGGGATTCAATCCCAGCAGTTGGGGGCGGCCACCTTTCCGCCACCCGCATCATACGATTTCCAGTGCCGCTTTGGTTGGCGGCAGCAGTAACCCCAAACCCGGCGAAATTAGTCTGGCTCATAACGGGGTGCTATTTTTGGATGAATTACCCGAATTTGACCGCAAGGTGCTGGAAGTATTGCGCGAGCCGCTGGAAACCAAAAAAATCTCAATTTCCCGCGCGCAAAATAAAGTCGAATACCTTGCCGATTTTCAATTATTAGCCGCCATGAATCCTTGTCCATGCGGAAATTCCGGTCATCCGCAAAAAACTTGTCGCTGTTCTTCCGAGCAAATAAATCGTTACCGTGCTAAAATCTCGGGGCCGTTACTGGATAGAATTGATATTGTGGTTGAAGTTCCGGCACTGTTACCAGCTGAATTACAAGGATTAAATAGTGGCGAATCTTCGGCGCTAATCAAGCAACGGGTAAAAATTGCCCGCGACCGCCAGCTGCAGCGCCAGCAAAAACTCAATTACCAATTAACCAATCCGGAAATTGAAAAAGTTTGCCAGTTGGATAACGATAGTAGACATTTGCTGCAACAAATGATTGAACGGCAAGGGCTCTCGGCACGCAGTTATTATCGGCAGCTAAAGTTAGCACGGACGATTGCCGATCTGGAAAATAGCCCACAAATACAAATCAAACATCTGGCACAGGCCAGCCAATATAAACGGGGACTGGATTAATAAGATAATCGCAAAGGAGCATTAGAGGAATGAAATTTATCATCGGATTATTACTAGGGATTGCAATTGCTGGAGGAGTTGCCTACTACCTCAATAAAGCGCAAAACCCATTTGTCAATAAAGGTCTGACTAATGTCGCGGCCAGTCAGCCAATTAGTAACAACAATAATAGCATTAGTTCGGCACCGTTGGAACTGGCACCAGGCAACAAAATGCAAATAGCACCAAGCCCGCAACCGCAAGCCACCGTGTCGGCAAAAAATAATGCCTCAGCCGCCAGCTATGATTTTTACGATGTCCTACAAGGCAAGAAAGATATTCGTCCGGCAGCATCCCAGCCCAAAGCACAAACCAGTGCTTATTATGTTCAGGCTGGTGCATTTAGTGACCCCAATCTAGCCAATAATATGAAAGCCAAATTGGCATTGCTCGGGTTTAGTGCTAAAATCATTGCCAGTGAAGAAAATAATGCGGTAATCAACAAAGTATTATTAGGCCCGTTCAATAGCAGCGCCCAGGCGCAGGATATGGTTAGTCAATTAAATGACCAGTCCGTTAATTCAACCGTTATAAATTATAGTCCCACTAATAATTAGAAAGGAAGCTTCCCTATGAAAAAAATTCTTTTTACTATTTTGACCACTACCATTATTGCGCCGGTATTTGCTAAAGATATTCCGGTAACAGCCGGAACCGATTACACCGTTATTTCGGGTGTAAGTAAACCGTTGCCGCAAAAATCCGGCAAAGTCAATGTCACCGAGTTTTACTCATATGCCTGTATTCATTGCTCGATTTTGGAACCGACTTTAGATCAATGGTTAAAAGGTACTAAAAATGTCGATTTTAACCGCATTCAAGTAGTGTGGGAAAATAATTTTACCGGCTATGCAAAGATCAACGCGACTGTACAGATGCTGAATTTGGGAACTGATTTTAATCAGCAAATTTTTAACGCCACCATGAAACAACGTAAAGATTTGCAGGATCCTACCCAATTGAAAGCATTTTTAACTGCCAATAAAAATTTAGTTGATCCGAATAAATTCATGGCAACCTATAATTCATTCGCGGTTAGCACCAAACCACAGGAATATGCCCAATATACCAATGCCTACAATATTACCGGCACACCAACTTTTGTTGTTGGCAACAAATACATGACCATGCCGGCACAACCGGAAAAATTGATGCAGGTGGTACAGGCACTGGTAGATAAGGTAAAGCAAGAACAAAAGATTAAATAACACACTGAAAGCTAAGTAATATTACCAAATTAAAAACATGTTTACTCACAAGGAGGAATCGTGAATCTAAATCAAGCACGCTTCAATATGGTTGAACAACAAATCCGCCCATGGAATGTTTTCGATGACAAATTGCTGACAACAGAATTACAACTAAACCGCGAAAATTTTGTTAAACCTGAATATCGCGATCTGGCTTATGCCGATATTGAATTACCGTTGCCCGGTGGTCAAAAAATGTTGTTCCCGCGGATTGAGACTAGGTTACTACAAGAGCTGCAGCTTACCAAAAAAGATAAAGTTCTTGAAATCGGTACCGGCAGCGGTTTTGTCACGGCAATTTTAGCCAAACTTAGTGATTTTGTTTATAGTATTGAAATCAATGATGAAAACCGCCAATTTGCGATTAACAATTTGAGTCGAACCGGCATTAAGAACGTAACTGTAGTTGCCGGAGACGGTAATAATGGCATGTCGGTTAAAGCACCATTTGACAAAATTTTTGTTGGCGGCGGGGTGGAAAAAGTTTCCGATTTATTATTACAACAATTAGCAATTGGCGGTAAATTGGTTGCTATCTGTGGTAAAGAACTGATCATGCACGCAATGGTGATTGAACGCCGGAGTGAGCAAAATTTTATCACCACGACGTTATTTGAAACCACCGCCGAATTATTGAACGATGCTCCACTAACCAACACCTTTAAATTTTAATAGAAAGTTTCATGATGGCTGATATTCGTAAAAATGATAATAGTGGCAATGATAAAGCCAAAGCATTACAAATTGCCCTCGCCCAAATTGAAAAACAATTTGGTAAAGGTTCCATCATGCGGATGGATGACAAACAGGTTGAACACGATATTCAAACCGTATCAACCGGCTCATTAGGACTGGATCTAGCACTGGGGATCGGTGGCTTACCGCGCGGACGGGTGGTCGAAATTTTTGGTCCGGAATCTTCCGGTAAAACTACTTTGTGTTTGCATGTAGTTGCCGAAATGCAAAAACTTGGTGGAACTTGTGCCTATATTGATGCCGAAAATGCGCTGGATCCGATTTATGCCCGCAAACTGGGAGTCAAGGTTGATGACATGCTGATTTCCCAACCGGATACCGGCGAACAGGCACTTGAAATTGCTGATATGCTGGTACGCAGCGGTAGTGTCGATGTGGTGGTTATTGATTCGGTGGCAGCACTAACCCCAAAAGCTGAATTAGAAGGCGAAATGGGTGATAGCCATATGGGATTACAGGCTCGCTTGATGTCGCAAGCATTGCGTAAGCTAACCGGTAATATCAAACGCACTAATACCTTGGTAATTTTCATTAATCAAATCCGGATGAAAATTGGTGTGATGTTTGGCTCACCCGAAACCACAACCGGTGGGAATGCGCTTAAATTCTATGCATCAGTACGGCTGGATATTCGCCGGATTGGTAATATCAAAAAAGGTGAAGATATTGTCGGCAGTGAAACTCGGGTTAAAGTAGTTAAGAACAAAGTTTCGCCGCCATTTAAACAAGCTGAATTTGAAATCATGTATGGTGAGGGAATTTCCCGCAGCGGCGAAGTAATTGAATTGGCAGTAACCAATGATCTGATTGAAAAATCCGGTGCCTGGTATAGTTACAAAGGGCAAAAAATCGGACAAGGTAAAGAAAATGTCCGTACCTTCTTAAAAGAAAATCCGCAAATTATGCAGGAATTGGAAGCAAATATCCGCAACCTGTCGGGCTTAAAATTGGCCGAAGTTCCGCTAAGTGAACGCGAAGCCGATGTCGAGGGCAGCGCGGACGATTTAGAATAAAATGAAACCGGTGGAAGAAATTCCGCCGTTTTTTTAATTCTGGAAATGCAAAAAATATCTTTTCATGGTAGCGTTAATGACCAAGCCACCCTCACTAAAAAGTAAAGCTCTCGATTTTCTCGCGCGGCGTGATTATTCTTATCGCGAATTATTCCAAAAATTGCTGAAATACACCCCAGATCAAGCGGAAATTATTGCCGTACTTGATGAAATGGTGGCAAAAAAATTTCTCAATGAAGAACGCTATATTGAAAATTTCATTCATAGCAAGAGCCATAAGTATGGCAGCCGCAAAATTAATTATCTGCTACAGGAAAAATGTCAGGATCATGAATTAATCGCAGAGATTTATGGTGCGCAGGAAATCGATGAATTGGCAATAGCCCGCCAGATTCGCGAACGCCGGTTTGGTGAAGAGCTTCCGACTACTCCTGCCGAAAAAAACCGTCAATTCCGCTTTTTGTTAAATCGCGGCTTTAGTCCGGAAATAATCACTAAGTTATTGAATGAACGCAGCTATGATCAATAAATTACCGCCAATAACCACCTCGCGCTTGCTGTTCCACCAATGGAACCCGGCAATGCTAAATTATGCACAGCGACTATGGGGAAATCCTGAAGTTAGCCGCTATATTGCGACCCACGGGCAATTTAGCAGGGAGCAAATTCAGGAACGCTTGGAACAAGAAATCTGCAATCAGCAGCAATATCAGTTGCAATACTGGCCGCTGTTTACCCATGACAAGCACTTTATTGGCTGTTGTGGATTACGTCCACGGAATCTTTCTCAGCAGATTGTTGAAATTGGTTGCCATTTGCTGCCGGAATTTTGGGGACTGGGCTATGCGGCTGAAGCAATGATCGCGGTAATTAATTATGCTCGGAAACGGGGCTTTAGTAAACTATTTGCCGGACACAACCCACAAAATCACGCCTCACAAAAGATGCTGCAAAAGCTCGGCTTTTGCTATATAGGCAATGAGTTTTATCCGCCAACCGGCCTAGACCATCCATCATATGAGTTGAATCTCGCGCTTAAGTAAAGTCAAACACCACAAACACCGGTTGCCGTTGCAAAAATGCAAACACCACTCTGTAAAATTGCAAGAGTATTACCGCTAATGGCTATGATAAAATTCTGTTTTCAATTAACAATGTTAACGTTAGCACTTTTCTATCTATGACAATAAAACCACTGGGATTTTCACTTATCGAATTAATGATTGCAATTGCAATTATTGCAACAATTGCTAGTATTGCTGCGCCTGCCTATAATGCATACTTAATGCGTGCAAAAATTTCAGAATTAATGCAAATGTCTGGACCTTTTCAAAACTCAGTGGCTGAATGCTATTTCAACAAGGGTGTTGTTATCGGATGTAATAGCAATACAAATGGAATTCCTGAATCAACAATAGCAACTTATGGGGTAATTACAACTACTGATGGCAACATTACACTTACTTTAAATGAGAGTGATAGTACTTCAAATACAGTGCAGCAGGTAATGTTAATCCCTAGAACTTCAGGGGTTGGCAATCCTGTAACTTGGGATTGTGGCGGTAATATCGATAAAAGTTATCTACCAAGTAGTTGCACTGTTTTTGCTAGTGCCACAACAACAAATTCATATGATTCATCTGCAGCACAAAGAGCACTAACAGCATTAGGTATTACAAGAATTTCTGCGGCAGACTTGGTTGCCGCGTATCAAAATTGCTTAAAATATAATGGAGCGCCTCTTTTATATTCAAGTGGTGATGTTGGTTGCACTCGTAAAGAAAATATTGCAACTCAGTACAATAATGTAAATTGTAACTCTGACCAGATAGTCACCGTAGTTGGTGGCTCTATAGCCTGTCATTAAGAACTATCACTTTGAAAGTGTGATTCAAATAAGACGTACTTTTTCATTGATCACAATTAAATTGTCTACTAACTGATGAAACTCCTTGCCATGGTTAAAGTGCACCAGATGGCATAGTTCATGGACAATCACCTGATCCAGCTTAACCAGTGGATGCCGGAATAAAGAATAATTCAAACAAACGCGGTGGGTTTTACGCGAATAACTCCCCCAGCGACCACTCATTTGTCGTAATACTAATGTCGGCTTAGTCAATCCCCGGGATGCAAAATGTGTTTCAAACCAATAATCCAAACGTGACTGAAATAATTCCCGCGCCTGCAATTTTTCATCCGCAGTAAGTTCTAAATTATACTCATTGGTGCCGGTTTTCTTACCCAGCAAGTCCTGTAATTTTTGATAATGCCGTTCAATTAATTGAAAAACCACTTCAGTCGAAGTATGCTGATGACAGGAAACATGAATAAAGCCATCCGTTTTTACCCGTAAATAAATGTGGCGGATGGCTTTATAATGAACTTTGACAATTAAATCGCGATACGATAAAGTAACAATTTTTCCAACTGCCAGCGTTATTCTCCACCGTTAAAAATCGGGCTTGGATTTAATGGTTTACCGTTTTTACGCAGCTCAAAGTGCAGCATTGGCTTATTGCTCTCGGTACTGCCTAATTCGGCAATTTTTTGTCCTTGTTTAACACTATCGCCTTCCTGCACCAGATTCACCCGATTATGCGAATAGGCGGTTAGATAATTATCGGCATGTTTAATAATAATCAGATTACCATAACCCTTCAAACCATTACCGCTATAAACCACTTTACCGGACGCCGCAGCGACAATCGGCTGACCGGATTTACCGCTAACATCAACTCCTTTTAAGGCTACCGAATACGGGGTTATGATATTCCCTGCGGTTGGAGTTTGCCATTTTACGCCGCCAATGGTTACAAAGCCGGCACCCGCTGCTGCGCTGGTCGTTGCTACAGTTTCCGCTCCGGCAGTAGTATCAGCCGGTGCGACAGTCGCAGGCTTATTGGTTGCAGGTTTATTCATCTTGCTGGTTGGTTTATCCGGAGTACCGCTAGTATTAACTACGATACCATCGTCATTAACATCAACTTTATTGACCGTAGTACCCGAATCATTGACCCCTGCCGCGACTGGATTAGCCGAAGCCTTTGGTATCGCCGTCGGAGCCGTCACATTGACTACCGGCGCCGGAGTAGCGCGGGTAAATGAACACCCCTCCACCACTAAAGCTAACGCAATTAACGGAAATAGTTTCTTCATAATTTATCCTTTTCTGACTTGTGCACTACTTAATGGGCTAGCTAAGTAGCGAATCAATTAACGGCATCTGGTCGTAATTGGTCGGCAGAATTTCAATCGGCGTGATTGAAACTTTCTGCTGTTTTAAAAATACTTCCAAATCAGTACCCATTTCACCTTTTTCCGGATCATTGGAATAACCCTGCCAATAAATTACCGTATTTCGCGGCGTAATTTGCTCCATCATTGGCTTATGCGGCGGACGTAATCCCAATTTAGTAGTTTCATAGCCCTTAATCTGATTATATGGAAGATTAGGAATGTTAATATTCCAGATAAACACTTCCGGCAATTCATGTTTTTTAAGTGCTATTTTGCCGACCATTTCGGTAACAACCCGGGCGGCTGACTCTAAATGCTCAAAAACATTGTGTTTTTCAGGACTGATACCATTGGTTGAAAAAGCCAGTGCCGGAATTCCATGCAAAGCCCCTTCACGCGCAGCACCAACCGTTCCCGAATAAAGCACATCCTCAGCGATATTTTCACCAAGATTAACGCCAGATACCACCAAATCCGGATAATTGGCACTTTCACCATAAGCAACCTGCAAACCCAAGCGCACACTGTCAGCTGGCGTACTTGAAACAAAATAAATTCGTTCCTCAACCTGAGTAATGCTAATCGGGTTATACACCGCAATCGACTGCGCCGCGCCACTTGAGTTGCGTTCCGGCGCCACCATAATTACGTCATGTCCAGCCTTAATCAAAGCGGCAAAAACCGCTTTGATACCTGGGGCTAGATAACCATCATCATTGGTCAATAATATCCGCATAATTATCCTCTAAACTACGTCTTTAATACTCATCAATTGTACATTTCCACCGGTCGCCGTAATATTAATACTTACCGTCCGTTCGGTCACCATCAGATGGCTATTGTAATGTCCATCGGGCGCCTGTTCCAAAATATGCGTCAACAAGCTGTCTCGTGCCGCAAATTTGTTCCGCAATTCTGCCAGCTGAGGATGATTACGATTTATCAATAATCCATGCACCAGAGTTGCGCCGGCAACATCATGAGCAAAATACGATTTTTTGGACATGATTTTAGCCAATTTATCGGCAATACCGTCGATCTGTAAAATTACCTGATTGCCGGTACTCAAAGCATAAATTACTTGTTCACAATAACCATATAAGCTCTCCGCCACACACGCCAGATAACCGCGCGGTGCAAAGAACATAAAGTTTTTCTCGCCGGTTGGGCCCGGTAACGGCAATTCTTGGCGCAATGGCGACGTGGTTTTTAATTCCCGCGCCAAATTATTTAAGCGGACAATTTCTTCACCACTTAAATCCAATTGTCCCAGCGCATAGACAAAATCATCCAACTGGGTAAAATCGTGATAACGAAGGTTGCTGTTAAACGCCGGTTGCGCGCTGGTATTTACCAAGCGATAAGTATATAATGGACCTCCGGCTTTAGGACCGGTTCCGGATAACCCCTCGCCGCCAAACGGTTGCACGCCAACTACCGCGCCGACGGTGTTGCGGTTGATATAAATATTTCCGGCTTTGATATTGCCATATACAGCTTTGGCAGTTTCTTCCAAGCGGCTATGTAAGCCTTGGGTCAGGCCATAACCGCTGCTGTTAATATCGGCAATCACTTTTGCCAAATCCTCACCGGCAAAGCGGATAATATGAATCACCGGACCAAAGACTTCGCGCTCCAGTTCTTTCATTGAACCAATTTCAAAAATACTCGGCGCAACAAAAATTCCCTCGGCACACTCCGGCAATAATGGCGCCTGATAGCACATCCGCGCAGTTTTTTTCATTTTCTCAATATGATCCAGCAATACTTTTTGTGCCGGACGATCAATTACCGGACCAACATCGGTGGTCAGATTAAGCGGATTACCAACTCGAAGATCATCCATCGCACCTTTTAGCATCGCAATTACTTTGTCAGCAATATTCGCCTGCAAATACAATACCCGTAATGCCGAACAACGCTGACCGGCGCTATCAAAACCGGAAGATAACACATCCAGCACCACCTGTTCCGGCAGTGCCGTTGAATCAACGATCATTGCATTTTGACCACCGGTTTCGGCAATCAATACCCCGGCATCAGCTTTAGCCGCCATATTCTGGTTAATTGTCTGGGCAACTTCGGTTGAACCGGTAAAGATTACTGCTTTCACCCGGGGATCTTTAGTTAATTGATTGCCAATTACGCTACCGCTACCAACCATCAATTGGATAACTCCTTCCGGAATTCCGGCTTGGTGCATTAATTTTACCGCATAATACGCCACCAGATTGGTTTGTGCCGATGGTTTGGCAATTACCGTATTACCGGCAACCAAGGAACTAACAATTTCACCGGTAAAAATCGCCAGCGGGAAATTCCACGGACTAATCGCTACTACCGGACCCAGTGCCTGATGGGTGTCATTATTAAATTCGTTGGCAACCTGCGCCGCGTAATAACGGCAGAAATCTACTGCCTCACGAACTTCAGCAATCCCATTAGCCAAAGTTTTGCCGGCCTCGCGCACCATAATACTTAATAATTCGCTATAATTTTCTTCAAGCAAATCGGCATATTTCAACACTTTGGCTGCCCGCTCTGCCGGAGCCAAATTAGACCATGCCGGAAAGGCATTAACCGCATTATCTACTGCAACTTCAATCTCTTCAACATTTGCCAACTGAATTTCACCGACCAATTCACTTTGATTGGCTGGGTTAAACATTTGCTTGGTATCGCGGCGTGAAATTTTGTAATTGGCCAATAGCGGCTTGGCTTGATAGACTTTACCGGCAAAACTATTCAGCTCTCGTTCCAAGCGTGCCAATTCCAATTCATCGCTCAAATCCAAGCCCAATGAATTTTTGCGGCCATCAGGATAAATTGCCGGTGGTTTATTAAAGTGCGGATTGGAAATACCAGCAGATTTCGCCAATAATTCAAGCGGGTTAACCACCAACTCTTCAACCGGAACAGTTGGATCAACCAATTGGTGGACAAATGATGAATTGGCACCATTTTCAAGCAACCGGCGCACCAGATATGCCAGTAAGGTTTCGTGAGTTCCCACCGGTGCATAAACCCGGCAAGTTTTATTTAGTTTATCGCTACCAACCACATTATCGTATAACGTCTCGCCCATCCCAAACAAACATTGATATTCAAATTCCCGTCCATCTGCCATGACATAAATTGCTGCCAACGAGTAGGCATTGTGGGTCGCAAATAATGGATAAATTTCGCTCTGCGCTGCCAGTAATTTTTTAGCACAGGCCAGATAAGACAAATCGGTATGGAATTTACGGGTATAAACCGGATAATCTTGTTGCCCCTCAACCTGAGCTTTCTTGATTTCGCTATCCCAATAGGCTCCTTTTACCAATCGCACCATTAAGCGATTATTGGCACGTTTAGCTAAATCAATAACATAATCAATCACGTATGGTGCCCGACGTTGATAAGCCTGAATTACAAATCCGATCCCGGCAAAACCCGCCAAATCGCGATCCATTACCAATGCTTCCAATAAATCCAGCGAAATTTCAAGCCGGTCACATTCCTCGGCATCAATAAATAAGCCAATCTGATAATGTTTGGCTAATAAATATAACTCTTTAATCCGCGGCAATAGTTCATTCATCACCCGATCGCGCTGGGCACGTGAATAGCGCGGATGAATTGCCGATAATTTTACCGAAATCCCCGGACCATTTTTAACCCCGCGACCATTATTGGCCGTTCCTACTGCATGAATTGCATCACGATAACTTTGCATATATCGTTCGGCATCAGCCTCAGTTAACGCCGCTTCACCCAACATATCGTAAGAGAATTGATAACCTTTGGCTTCTTTGGCTACCGCTGCTTTTAAGGCTTCTTCAATTGATTCGCCCATCACAAACTGGTTACCCATATAGCGCACTGCCAAACCAGTTGATTTACGAATCAAGGGCTCACCCCATTTACCAACGGTTTTAGCAATATTGGCAGTCAATGAATCGGGAGTATCAATTGAAACCATTTTACCGGTCAACAGCAAGCCCCAACTGGTGGCATTAACAAAAAAGTTATCACCTTTGGTATGACTCTTCCAGTCGCCGGTTTTAATTTTGTCACGAATCAATTTATTCTGGGTGTACTCATCGGGAATCCGCAATAGACTTTCGGCCAGACACATCAAGGCAATCCCTTCCTGAGTCGAAAGCTGAAATTCCTGCATCAAGGCATCAACCCCGGTTCCCTTGATCCGGTTGGAACGGACATCTTGCACCAATCGAGTAGCCAGATCTTTGATCTCCAGTTCTTTACCACTATCCCAATTCAAGATATCACTAAGATTTTTCAGGCAGACTTGTTCGTCGGCACGGTATTGTTGACTAATACGATTTTTTAATTCACTTTGTTGACAAATAGCTAAATTAAACATAAAACCCCCGTTGGTACAAAATATTTTAACTTAATATTATACTAGATTATCCCTTGACCCGACTGATTTTATTAATTGTCGGCAAAAACTCGCAACGCCCTATTCCCGCACTACATAAGTATAAAATTCCGGTTTACCGTTTTCATCTTCTTCAGCATAAACCCCCTGCACTTCATTCGAGAATCCCGGAAATAACGCCCAGGCTTCCTGAAAGGCAAAGAAATATTCCAGCATCGGTTGACAGGCATCGTCATAACGCTCACCCGGCACTACAATTCCAATTCCCGGCGGATAAATGAGCGCCAAGGTCGCAGCGACTCTTCCGTTTACCTGACTTAATGGAATATAATCGACACGGTTGGCGGTTAAGGCATTGACAGCCTCCCGTGCCGGCATCGCCTGCTCAGGGAAGGACTCGTATTTAAAGGAATCCTTTTGCAACTGCTTAACATTTTTGGCTTTGTAGAAATCATGCATTTCCTGACATAATTGGCGAATGGTATAGCCGGCATAGCGTTTGCGATATTTGGCATAAATCTGCGGCAATACTTCATGCATCGGCACATCATTATCAATTAGTTCTTTAAACCGCACCAAATGCGAAATTAACGATGACGCTTTACTGGTTTCCACCCCGGGAGTCATTAAAAACAATATACTGTTCAAATCACATTTTTCCGGAACAATATCGTTTTCGCGCAAGAAATTCGTCAAAATAGAGGCCGGAATCCCAAATTCAGCATATTCGCCGCTATCACGATTGATTCCTGGGGTCAGCAACATCAGCTTATTGGGGTCAACCATCGCATATTCATTTTCTACCACCCGGTAACCATGCCAATTATCTTCCGGTTTAAATGCCCAGCATTGCTGCTCATTGGCAAGCACTTGCGTATCAATCTCATGCCAGAGACGGTTAGTAATATCCGCGGTATGTTCCGAATTTTTAACCGTTACCCGCTTCGGCACAAACGGATCAAAAAACCAGCGTTTTTGCGGATCCGGATCTTTGGCATAGTTGTTAGCCAGTTCGCGGAGCTTTTTACGAATTTCAATGCCGAGCTTAATTGTATCATCCCATAATACTTGTCCGGCGCGGCCTTTATGAATTTGCGCACAGACATCCAGCGAGGCAAACAATGGATAAAATGGCGAAGTTGAAGCATGGAGCATAAACATTTCATTAAAGCGGCGATGTTCAACCCGACGTGCTTCACCTTTGATATGATTATCCCGCACGTGAATCTGCGAGGCCTGCGAAAAACCCGCCAATTGCTTATGGGTTGATTGGGTCGCGATAATCCCCGGACTGTTTTCATCCAAATCTTCCAAGCCCATCGCAAAATGATCTTTAAATAGCGGATGGAATTTACCGAATCCTGCCCACGCCTCATCAAATAAAATATAATCGCAGAGATGGGCGATTTTAGCGTAAATCTTCTTGGCGCTATACAAAGTACCGTCATAAGTACATTGTTCAATGATTGCTAATCGAAACGGGCGTTTTTTTTGCCATGCATCGGGATCTTTGATTAAGGGATTATTCCGAATCCGCTCCCGGATTACTTGTTCGTCCAAAGAATCCCAATTAATTGCACCAATCATTCCGTGATCATTGCGATCGGTATCCAGATAAACCGGAATCGCACCGGATAGCACCAACGCTCCATGGTGGTTGGATTTATGATTGTTGCGGTCAAACAGCACCAGATCACCTTCGGTCAAAATTGCACCGTTTACTACTTTATTGGAAGTTGAGGTACCATTCATCACAAAATAGGTGCGATCGGCACCATAAATTTTCGCCGCTTCGGCCTGGGCATCGCGCGCCGGACCTTCATGGATCAATAAATCACCCAAATCAACCTGGGCATTACACAAATCATCGCGAAATACGGTTTCGCCTAGATGCTGAAAAAACAACCGCCCCGCCGGCGAGCGCTTGAAGAACATTCCACCCTGATGCCCCGGGCATGTCCAGGCCTGCTCACCGTGAAAATTATACTCAAGCAAGGCACCGAAAAATGGTGATTTCAAACTTTCGGTATAGCGGATTAGCGCCGCAGTTAATTCCTTAACCACATAATCCAGTGTTTCGTCTTCGGGGCAAATAAACCCATCGGCAGGACCAAAATTAGAATTATCAACCTCCAGCAAGGAATGACTCTCGGTAAAAATATACACCGGCGTATCCAAGCCACGCTCGCGAACATATTTGACAATTTCCGCAGTATCTTCTTCGTTACCTTTTTCAGCAGCAATCAAGAAACAGCCAATCGAGGTGTCGGTTTTTATCAAGCGGCAGGCCTCAGTG
The DNA here is from genome assembly GCA_964488065.1 of uncultured Neisseria sp. Classification (GTDB taxonomy): domain Bacteria; phylum Pseudomonadota; class Gammaproteobacteria; order Burkholderiales; family UBA11063; genus Aquella. Next base: position 79,032 of record CAZATM010000084.1, on the reverse strand, counting down.
CGGTTAAAACACATATCCAGCGTATAACCGGTAGCTTTAATACCATCGAGGATTTTTTTCACCCCGCCGGAAAGATTGGATAAATCATTACAGTGGGTATTAACAAAGAGAAATTTCATGTAACGTTGAAATTCAATATTCATTTTTGTTCCTTATCTAGAGATACCGTACCCTAAGCGGATACCGCGATAAAAATAGTGGTCGAATTATAGCATATTATTTTTGACTATTGAGGATCTGTGGAAGAATAATTTTAGCACTAGCTTATTGCAATAAGCGGCTGACTGACAGCGTAAACTCGTTAATTTTGTGACCGGAATCAGACATCAGCCGCAGTAAATAGCCATTTCCGGTTAATTCGGTAAGCGCCCCGTTCAATGAGTTATCTGCCAATAGCTCGCAGATCTGCTGCTGAAGTTGCGGAGTTAAGGCATAGCCATAAATAATCAGATTGGCAACATAGTTATAGCCTTCAAACATGCCGATTCCGGCAAGATTACCGGATACCGGTTCAAAGTGGCTATTATCAATGTATAGCGGGCGCTGATCACGCCAAACCTCTGTCCGCGATTTAAAATAGCGATAGTTAAAGCGTTCACCGCGCAAATGACGGCCACAACCAATAATATCCAGGTGTAATAATCGAGCGCGATTATCTTCAAGCACTATCTTAGTCTGCGCACTAAATGCCGAATCAGCAAAGGGAATCGCTGGCAGCAATAAGTAATTTAGCGTGCCGCCACTGGCAATATTAATTACCGTTGTCCGGCAAGCTTCTCCAGTTTCCATTTTATGAATTTTTTCAAAAGATTGCGCACTAATTGTCAAAGCAGTGCCGGAAGCAACCTCAATTGTCATATGATAACGGTCGTGTGCCATGACTCCCGCCGAAGCATTCATAATGATATATTCAATGCCGCCATTTTCCAGCCGAAAGTAATTGGTAAGCTTATACGGCGCACTATAAAAAACTTCTGCCGGATAAGTCTTGCCATCCTCACCTAAGCGAGTGCTAATCTGAAGTCGGGCATGAATACCCTCGTTACCGGTTGACAAAATCAGAGCCCCTCCAGCAAAACTTGGTGTTTAATCCAGGCAATTACCTGCTCCAAATTGGTATCTAATTTCAAATTAGTAAAAATAAGCGGTTTATCGCCGCGCATTTTACGTGAATCACGTTCCATTATCTCAAGACTGGCACCGACATATGGTGCCAAATCAATCTTATTAATCAGCAACAAATCCGAGCGAGTTATTCCCGGACCGCCTTTGCGCGGGATTTTGTCTCCCTCGGCAACATCAATCACAAAAATCGTCGCATCGGCTAATTCAGGGCTAAAGGTTGCCGATAAATTATCGCCACCGGATTCGATAAACAAAATTTCTAAATCCGGAAACCGCCGCGCCATTTCGTCCACCGCCTCCAGATTCATCGAGGCATCTTCGCGAATCGCGGTATGCGGACAACCGCCGGTTTCGACGCCAATAATTCTTTCTGCCGGCAAATCACTATTTTTAGTTAAAAATTCGGCATCTTCTTTGGTATAAATATCATTGGTAATTACCGCGACACTATAACTACTTTGCAAATGACGGGTTAAACGTTCCAACAATGCGGTTTTCCCCGAGCCAACCGGCCCAGCAACCCCAATTTTTACAAAACTCATATTATCCCCTCTATGACATATATAAACGCGAATACAATATTTCATGCTGCATGGCTCGTAGCTCAAAGGCTGGTGCCGAGCGCCCCAAATCATCCCATGATAGTTTCATCACTACCGCCAGCGCCTTGGCAATCTCGGGATGTAATTCTGCCAAAATTTGCTGCCCCGCGGTCTGACTCAAGGGTATCAATTTTACCGCATTAGTTACCATTCCCGAAACTTGCCCGTATAAAAAATGGAGCAAAGCAGCACTTAATTCAATGTTCATCGCCGAACAAAATACCCCATAAGCCAGCGCAAAATGTCCTAAGCACTCACCGCGTTGAATTGCCACGGCATAATCGCTCAACAAGGTATGTGCTGGTGATGGGAGTTTCAATGCCAGAATATTTTTAATAAAGCGCGTACCCAATTTATTACTGGCTAGACGAATTTCTTTGGCGGCTTTAAAGGCTGAACAATCCTCGTCCAAACGCACAATTTGCCCCCAATTACGTTGTTCCGCCGCATTAAAAGCTAATTTAGCCAGCAGAAGATCATTATAACAAAGACTGTTGACGATATTACTTTGTAAGTAGCTTAAAGCAGATGCCGGATCATCGACGATCCCACGTTGCACGTAGGTTTCCAAACCATAAGACTGGGTATAGCTACCGATGGGAAAGAGCGCATCATTGATTTGCAACAATAACAATGCGCTACTCAATTCCATACCTTTAATGGGCATGATGGTGTCCACTTAATGCGGCGAGCGGTGTAATTAATTTCTCATTCACCACATTCGTAGATACACCCAATTTATTTAGTAAGCGTTGCAGCGGTTCATCAAATGGTAACAATAACTTATCAACGCTAGAATTAATAAACAGCGGAGCATGACGATTTCCGATTTCATAACAAATTTGCGCCAATTGCCGCCAATCATGCCAACTTACCGCCAAACATTGACAAGGAATTACCCGCACGATGATAAAGCGCTGTTCATTTTTAGCAACAACATCACCCTCGCCTAAGCCACCCACACCATCCATCAGACGAAAGCCTAGCTCAATTCCAGCGGTGCTAGTCTTTCGCAGAATCTTTTTATTTAATTCATACCATTCAAAATAAACCTCGTCAAGCTCAGCTCCAGTCAAATCCAATTCGCCAGCTTTCGCCAGGATTTTTTCAATTAACATTTTGCACCTTAGAATAAGAAATAGCGTTGCGCCAAGGGCAATACCGTGGCAGCTTCACAAGTTATCAATTCTCCATTGACCGTCACCCGATAAGTTTCCGGATCGACTTCAATCTGCGGCGTTTCGCCATTATGGATCATGTCTGTTTTGTGCAAAGTCCGACAACCAGAGACTGCGACCACGCGTTTTTGTAAGCCGAGTTTTGCTCCAATATTATCTTCCACGGCAACTTGGGACACGAAAGTCAAACACGAATTAGCATTTGCCGCGCCTAGCGCACCAAACATTGGACGATAAAATACCGGTTGTGGTGTCGGAATCGAAGCATTGGGATCGCCCATGATGCTCGCGGCAATAAAACCACCTTTGAGAATCATTTTAGGTTTAACGCCAAAAAATTCCGGTTGCCACAACACTAAATCGGCAAACTTGCCCTCTTCAACCGAACCGACATAGCGACTAATTCCATGAGTTAAGGCTGGATTGATGGTATATTTGGCAATATAGCGTTTGACCCGGAAATTATCATTGCTTTCACCCGCAACGAGCGCGCCACGCTGGAGTTTCATTTTATTGGCAGTTTGCCAGGTGCGGATAATTACCTCACCCACCCGCCCCATCGCCTGCGAATCGGAACTTAGCATGCTAAATACCCCTAAATCATGCAGCACATCTTCGGCGGCAATGGTTTCCGGACGAATCCGTGAATCGGCAAATGCCACATCTTCACGAATGCGTTTATCCAAATGATGGCAGACCATCAACATATCCAGATGTTCATCCAGCGTATTGACCGTAAAGGGCATGGTTGGATTGGTCGAAGAAGGTAGCACATTGGCAAACCCTGCCGCCTTAATGATATCCGGGGCATGTCCACCACCTGCACCCTCAGTATGATAGGTATGAATGGTACGATTACCAAAGGCCGCCAAAGTATCTTCGACACAACCAGCTTCATTAAGCGTATCGGTATGAATCGCCACCTGAACGTCATATTTATCCGCAACATCCAGACAATTGCTAATCGTTGCCGGAGTTGAACCCCAATCTTCATGAAGTTTAAGTCCCATCGCGCCAGCTTTTACTTGCTCAATCAAGGGTTCCGGTGTAGCACAATTCCCCTTACCTAAAAAGCCGACATTCATGGGTAATACATCACTGGCGCGTAGCATTTGCGCTAAATTATAGGCACCGGGAGTACAGGTGGTGGCATTAGTGCCATCGGCAGGTCCAGTTCCACCACCAATCATGGTAGTTATTCCGCTATATAATGCGGTTTCAATTTGCTGTGGACAAATATAATGAATATGCGAATCAATTCCGCCCGCCGTGACAATCAAGCCCTCGGCAGCGATAATTTCGGTTGAAGCGCCAATCACTAATGCCGGATGAATATTATCCATGATATCGGGATTACCTGCTTTACCGATCCCAACAATAAAGCCATCGCGAACACCGATATCGGCTTTAACAATTCCCCAATGATCGACGATCAACGCATTGGTCAACACCAGATCCGGAGCACCGTCAGCACGCGTCACGCCCGCCGATTGTCCCATGCCATCGCGGATGGTTTTGCCGCCACCAAATTTAACCTCATCGCCATAGCTAGTATAATCTCGTTCAACCTCAATAAAAAGTTCGGTATCCGCAAGGCGCACTTTATCCCCGGTCGTTGGACCAAACATATGAGCATAATCTTGACCGGAAATTTTGCATCCCGATTTAGTTTCATGGCTAACGCGGCCGGATTTATTAGCAGTTGCCTCACTAGCGCTAACTTTTTTATCGCCATAGCTCTCGGCAACAATTTTTTGCACGGCGCGGGCTAAATTAGCTTCATTGGCGCAACCATTCACCAGACCATTAAAACCGAATACTTTTTGCGCACCTTTATAGGCAACTAACGCAACGGTTTTTTCTTCACCTGGCTCAAAGCGCACTGCCGTACCAGAGGGGATATTTAGGCGTTTTGCATACGCCGCTTGACGGTCAAATTGCAATAATTTATTGACTTCAAAAAAATGAAAATGTGAGCCGACCTGAATTGGACGATCGCCCAAATTGGTTACACCAAGAGTAGTTTCAAGCACGCCGGCATTAAGTTCCAGCTCGGCATTTTTAGCTATGATTTCACCGGGTTTCATAAAATGTCCTTATAATATTGGGTCATGAACAGTTACTAACTTACTGCCATCGGGAAAGGTGGCCTCGATCTGAATTTCATGGATCATTTCGGCAATCCCATCCAGCACATCATCTTTCGTTAGAATTTTTCTACCTAAAGACATTAATTCTGCCACCGAGTGCCCATCGCGTGCCAGCTCTAATAATTCGGCGCTAATATAGGCGATTGCTTCAGGATGGTTTAATTTCAATCCGCGTTCTTTACGTTTACGGGCAACTTCACCAGCGGTAAACAACATTAATTTTTCAATTTCTTTCGGGGTTAAGTGCATACATATTTTCCTCAAAATTTAGATTTTAGCAGCAGGCATAATTATGTTTATTACTAATCGCAGGCTAACGTACAGAATTGTACCCTACCAAAAGAAAAAAAGTAACTATATCAGACGGAGGCGTAGCGCATTGCTAATCACTGTCAGTGACGACAAACTCATCACCACGCTGGCAATTACCGGATTAAGTAAAATCCCCCATAACGGATAGAGCACCCCGGCGGCAACGCTTACCGCCAATACATTATAAATAAACGAGCCAAACAGATTTTCGCGCATATTGCGATTTATTTTGCGCGCCAAATCCACCGCCGCAACTACCCCCAGAAGTGAATTATTTAGCACGGTAATCGCTGCGCTTTGTAAGGCGATATCGCTGCCGCCACCCATGGCAATGCCAATATCCGCAGCGGTCAAACTCGGCGCATCATTGATTCCATCACCGACAAAAGCTACTACCTGCCCTTGTTGCTGGAGAGTCTTAATTATCCGGGTTTTATCAGCGGGCTTACATTCGGCATAAACCTGCGAAATTCCGGCTTCAGCAGCAATTTTATGTGCGGTGACAAAATTATCGCCACTAACCATTGCCACCTTATAACCATGATTTTTCAACGCACTAATCGCCAGCGCAGAATCATCGCGAATAGTATCGGCAATATCAACCCGTAAGAGTATTTGTTTATCATTGGCCAAATAAATATGGCTATAGCCATTGTCAATTAATAATTGGCTGTTGCCATCTTGCGTCTGCTGTAATATCCATTCCGACGATCCGGCAAAATAGTGTTGACCAGCAATAATTCCGCTCACCCCCTGACCGCTGAAAGATTTAAACTCAGTGGCTTCCAGAATGGTTAAGCTTGCAGCATGTTTGATTAGCGCCTTCGCCAACGGATGTTCGGAATGACTTTCCAGACTTTTGAGTACCGCTAATCCATAATCTTGACTAATTGTACTTGTGGTCGTTACATTCACTACCTCTGGGATACCCTTGGTAATAGTCCCGGTTTTATCCAGTAATACCGTGGTCAATTTATCCGCTGCCGATAACACGCTGCCATCACGGATTAAGATTCCACGGCTGGCACCGCGGCCAATCCCGACCATTAATGAGACCGGAATTGCCAATCCGACCGAGCAGGGACAGGCGATAATCAGCACCGTCATAAACGCAGTTAGCGCGTGAAACCAGTGATTATCATTACTTAATAGCAACCAAGCACCGGCACTGATTAATGCAATCACCATAATCAGCGGTACAAAAATCTGCGCCACCCGATCTGCCAACTTGGCTAATTGCGGCTTGGATAATTGGGCATCTTTAACTAATTTGATAATTTCCGCCAACAAGGTATTGCCGCCAACGGCGGTCACACTAAACAAAAATGCACCGCTGGTATTAATTGAGCCGCTAATTACTTTGTCACCAGTTCTTTTATGCAGCGGCAGCGCCTCACCGGTTAACATCGCTTCATTTAAATATCCTTCACCACTCACAATCACTCCGTCTGCCGGTAATTGTTCACCCGGGCGAATTTTAACCAGATCGTCGGTTCGGAGTAAATTGGTGGCACGCAATTCTTCAACCCCATCAATCACCACCATAGTTTGTTGCGGCACCAGTTTACTCAAACCTTTGATTGCCGCGGTAGTGCTATTTTTGGCGCGATTTTCCAGATAAGCTCCAAGATTAATCAAACCGATAATCATCAGTGATGAATCAAAATACAGATGCTGGACTGCCATTGGATGGTAAAAGCAACAAATCAAGATGATTGCCAATGAATACAGCCATGCCGAACCGACCCCCAGTAAAATCAAGCTATGCATATTGAAATTAAGGGTTCTAAAACCGTTAAAACCACTAAGGATTATTTTGCGCCCGGTTACTAAAATTACCGCCAGCGAAATCAGAGCATAAATTAATCCAACACTTTGACCAGTCAGGGTTGCCAGATCCGGCATTAAGCCCGGCAACATTCCGAAAGTCATTAGTAGACCGCCAATCAAGAGCGGCAAAACTACTGCCAATTTGAGATTAGTTGCTTGTTCAGTTATCTGCTCTTTGCTCGCGCCAAAACCAAGGTTTTTGACCACCGCAATCACCTGCGCATCCGGATTATCACCCTCATACTCAATTGCGAGGGTTTTATCCAGCAAATTAACCTGCGCACTGCGGATACCCGGCAATTTGCCTACCGCGGTTTGAATCTTAGCGACACAGCCGGCGCACTTGACATTTTGTAAATTATATTCCTGTTTTTTCATTGACTTCATCATTCCTAACTAACTCTTAATTTTAACTATAACTTTCTGGATAATTTCTGATAGCTGACGATTGATAATACGATAAATCCGCTTAAAACTATCGGCAACACCAATATCTGCTGCAAGGATGCTAGCTGGCTCGCCAATGCCACGCTGGCAGCACTGGCCATAAAACCACCTACAATGATGGTTATTTCACTGCCGACCAATAAAAACCCGATGCTGACCCCACCGTTTAAGATTTCATAGTGGATCAATTTGTTAATAATTGCCTGTAGCGAGTTATAAAATAATGCCATTAATAGCACACATAACAAAACCAGATGCTTATGGTAGAGGTTACAACTAACAAAAACTATCACTCCCGCAAAAATCCCCAACAAGCCACTAAACAACGGCTTTAATGAGAATCCCGCTAAAAAACGCACCATTAAAACATTGGTCGCTAGTGAAATCAAGCTCGCAAATAGAATTACCCCACTAATCCGATGAATATCCCAACCGATTACATTCTGCAAGAAAAACGGTAAGATAAAATACCATTCAACTAAAAAAGCGCCGACCAATAAGCCAATTCCACACCGCGTAAGTAAAATTTGATAGTTCTTCTGCACACTCAGCCAGAGCGTGGCAATTTCGTTGACTTGGTATTCCGATTTAGCACGCGCTAACAATTGCTCGACCACTAATAGAATAATCGTTAGAATCAAAAGCGGGATAAACATGAATTGGTAAGTTGCTGGGTGCAGCATATCGGCAAATTTGTGAGAATGAACTGGGGGCGGCAAAAATAGCATCATGGTTAATTTGTGGAGCAAACTGGCAGTAATCAAACTCGAGGCAATCGCGATAAAATATAAGCGAATCAAGCTATGAAATTGTGGAATAGTGCGAATAATTGCCAATAGATTATTAATCGTAATCAATTTTTCAAGCGCATAAGCCACAATAAATAGTACCATAACGACCACAAACACTATAAGTGCCGGCACCGTTAATTGCGGCAAGTTCAACAACCAATAAAAAGCCACCACTAAAATTATCGGCAGAATAAATGCCACCCGCCCCAAAAATCCGCGCGGGTTGATTTTTTTACCAGTGGAGAGCAGGAACAACAATAATCCCATCCCTAATAATAAAACCGAGACGAACCCAAGCTCAAAATAGAGTGTTGCCGGATACCAATCAGGGGTATGAAATAATTCTTTGGCAATGGTATGGTGATCACCTAGAATCACCAAAAATATCAAATACTCGACAAAAACGCGCAGTAAGAATCCTACTAGCAGTAATTTCTCACGTTGATTAAACTCATTTTGCCAAATATAGCCAAAAGCACTACTCATGAGATTATTCATGATTAATAGTAGTGCCCTGAGAATTATAGCCGCCTCCTAAATCCTGATACAACGCTACCCGCACCAACAACAAATCCAATTTGGTTTGCACCAGAGCTAATTGCGCCTGAGTAACCCCCGCCTGACATTCATAGACGGTGGTTAAATTGGTTAGACCATTTCTAAATTGGGCTAAATCATTGGCACAACCTTGTTGCAGGCTCAAATTAGCGGCGACAAAATGTTGGTAGCGGGTGGTATAAAGCTGATTGGCAGCTAAATCATTTTCAATATCGCGCAAAGCTTTTTTCACCGTCTGTTCATAGACATAATAGTCTTTGCTTTTTTGTACCTTAGCGGCATCAATCTGCCCAAACACCTTGGCATTTAGTAGCGGCATGGTGGCATAAGCATCCCCCATCGCCATATTTCCGGGACTACTCAGCTGACTGGTAGTTGGCGCATTTTTAGCCAGTAAAGTGTCTAATTGAATTGAAGGCAATAAATTGGCTACCGCCACCCCAATTCCGGCATTGCTGGCGGCAATTTGGGTAAGCGCGGCATTAACATCCGGCCGATTGGCTAAAATCGCCAGCGGCAATCCGGCGGTTACTACCGATTCGATGCTAAGAGTCGTAAAATTGCCGCGAGTAGTTAAGCTGCCGGGATTTTGGTTAATCAGATAACGTAATGAATTTTGGCTGACCACCAGATTGTTTTTAATGGTTTCAATTTGTCCCATGGCTTGCATGACATCACTATCGGCATTGGCAACGGTTTTAGCATCAATCAATCCCTGCGCCAATTGCCCGCGGTAACTAGCCAGCCGTGATTGATAGGTCGCCAGTAATTCAGTGGTTAATTGTAATTGCTGCTGTTGACTGAGCCAGGTGAAATACGCATTTGCGGTTTGCCCGATTACCGTTAGTTTAACGCCGTTCATTGCCGCCTGCGATACCTTGACCTGCTCTTTAGCTTGCTGCTGCGCCTTAATTTGTCCAAAAATATTTAGCGTATAGCTCGGGAAAATTCCGATAAAGTATCCCGGACTGCCCAAAGTCGGCATATCGCTAAAACCGAGCAATAACGGCAATGTCGGAATCCAGCTTAATTCGACTTGCTTTAACTGCGCCTGAGCATTATCAATATTACTCAGCGCAATTTTAACATCGCTATTGTTATTCAGCGCACTTTCAATCAGAGCATTTAAGCGCGGGTCATGAAATTGCCGCCACCATTGTAAGCTTGCCAGACTTTCGCTGCTCATCAATAGATTTTCTGATTCGCCATTATTCCAGGCGCGCGGAATATCCGGTGCGGCAATCGGTGGTGCCTGAAAATAGCTACAGCCGACTAAAGTTGCCGCCAAGAGTAGCCCTAAAATTCGATTAGTGTTTTTCATTTTGCTTCTCACTAAATTTAATACTTTTACAACTACCAGAAGATAAAGCACAAACTAGGCACGAGGTAGACACGCGTGTCTCGCCGTGTACATAAGAGTACAGAAGGTGCCTTGTAACAACGTTATTGCGAGATATTCTGCGTAGTTTTATTCCACACCAGGTAAACACAAGGGATAATAATCAGGGTCAAAACCATACTGCTAATCATCCCACCCACCATCGGCGCAGCAATATGGCGGATTACTTCGGCACCGGTACCGCCAAAAATCATGATTGGCAATAAACCGCCCAAAATGGCACACACCGTCATCATTTTCGGGCGCAAGCGATGGAGACTACCAACAACTATCGCCTGATGAATATCGGCGTAACTTAATTTAGCCCCGCCAAGTTCGCGCTTACGTTTATCCAATTCCTGATTAAGATAAATCAACATCACTACCCCGGTTTCGGCCGCCACCCCGGCTAAGGCAATAAACCCGACATCGACCGCCACCGATAGATTATATCCCACTAAATAAATTGCCCATACTCCACCGACCAAAGCAAACGGCAATGATAACAAAATTATCACCACTTCGCTAATCCGGCGAAAACATAGATACAACAATACTCCAATAATCAACAGAGTAATCGGCGCACTATAGGCCAAGCGTTCTTTGGCGCGTTGCATATATTGATATTGTCCGGCCCAACTAATTGAATAGCCGGGCTTAAATTTAACCTGGCTGGCTATTGCCGCTTGCGCCTGTCTAACATAGCTGCCAATATCGTTACCGTTGATATCCACATAGACATAACTATTGAGGCGGGCATTTTCACTCCTTAACATATCCGGCCCCTCCTCGACTTTTAAAGTGGCAATCTGGCTTAATGGAATGGTTTCCCCAGTGGCAGTAACTACCGGCAAATTTTGTAATTTAGTCAGCGAATCACGAATATCGCGGGGATAGCGCAAATTAATCGGAAAGCGATCGCGCCCCTCAATACTTTGTCCGACATTATCACCGCCAATGGCTAATTGAATAATATCCTGCACATCATTGATATTTAATCCATAACGGGCAGCCTCAGCGCGCTTGATATCAATACTCAGATAACGGCCGGAGCTGGCGCGCTCGGCATAAACGCTGGCAGTTTCCGGCAACTGTTTTAATACCCGCTCAATCTCTTCGCCGAGTTTTTGTACCTCATTCAAATCATTGCCGAAAATCTTAATCCCGACCGGGGTCTTGATTCCGGTTGACAGCATACCAATTCGGGTACTAATCGGCATCACAAACGAATTGCTCAAACCGGGAATTTTCACCGCCGCATTTAATTCGGCAATTAGTTTATCCATGGTCATACCTTTGCGCCATTCTTCTTGTGGTTTTAGCTGAATAATAGTTTCAAACATCGACAGCGGTGCCGGATCGGTAGCGGTTTGCGCCCGTCCGCTTTTACCAAAGACGCTTTGCACTTCCGGAAAGGAACTAATCAGGCGATCGCTGCGTTGTAAGATTATCCGCGCCTCACCAACCGAAATTCCCGGCAGCGTAGTTGGCATATACAAAATATCCCCTTCATTGAGGCTGGGCATAAATTCGCTGCCCAATTTAAGATAGGGAACCACGCCTATGCCGCAAATAACGAGCGCTAGGGCAATCACTTTTTTGGGATGTTTGAGTGCCGCATACAGTAATGGTTGATACAGCCATTGGAGAAATTTATTTAGCGGATTATCGGTTTCGGCGCGAATTTTACCGCGAATTAACCAGCCCATTAAAATCGGCACCAGAACAATCGATAATAATGCCGCCGCGGCCATGGAATAGGTTTTAGTAAAAGCTAACGGCGCAAACATTTTATCTTCCTGCCCGGTCAATGAGAAAATCGGCAGGAAACTAAAGGTAATAATCAACAGACAATAAAATAACGGCGGCGCAACTTCATAACACGCCTCACGAATCAACTGCCAGCGATTGGCATTGGTCACTTCGGCCTGTTCAAAATGTTTATGAACATTTTCCACCATTACAATCGCGGCATCGACCATCGCTCCAATCGCAATCGCAATTCCGCCCAAGGACATGATATTGGCATTAATTCCTTGCAGGCGCATAATCACCAGCGCCATCAGAACTCCAACCGGCAGACTGATAATCACCACTAATGCCGAGCGAAAATGAAATAAAAACAGAATACAAATCAACGACACCAAGATAAATTCTTCCAGCAATTTATCACGGAGCGAATCCACCGCCCGCCCGATGATTTTGGAACGATCATAGGTAGTTACCACTTCAACCCCCGGCGGTAAGGATGATTTTAATTCGGCTAATTTAGCTTTGACCGCATTGATGGTTTGCATGGCGTTTTGCCCATAACGCATAACGATGATCCCACCAACCACTTCACCCAGCCCATTTAATTCGGCGATTCCCCGTCGTTGTTCGGGTCCAATCTGAACTTTGGCAACATCTTTAATCTGTATCGCTACCCCGTTGACGGTTTTTAACGGAATTGCGGCAATATCGGCGCGACCACGAATAAACCCACTGGAACGTACCATATATTCGCCGCCGCCGGCTTCAATAACCGAGCCGCCGCCATCACTATTGCCATTTTGTAATGCGGCTTTGACCGTAGCCAGGGTAATTCCATAGCTGCGTAATTTATTCGGATCAACAATTACCTGATACTGTTTGACCATCCCGCCAACCGTCGCCACCTCGGCAACGCCCGGTACTTTTTGCAATTCAAAGCGTAACCACCAGTTTTGCAGTGTGGTTAAGTCGGCTAAACTGTGCTGATTGGTTTTATCAATCAGCGCATATTCATACACCCAGCCCACTCCAGTAGCATCGGGACCCAAGGCGACTTTTACCCCGCTTGGCAGCCGTCCACTAATCTGGCTTAAATACTCAAGCACCCGCGAACGTGCCCAATATAAATCGGTACCATCCTGGAAAATGATATAAACATACGAGACCCCGAATTGCGAAGTTCCCCGTACCGACACCGCTCCCGGCACCGCCAATAGCGCGGTAGTTAATGGATAGGTCACCAAATCTTCAATTACATTCGGGGATTGGTTGGGATAGTCCGCCTGAACAATTACCTGAACATCCGATAAATCCGGAATCGCATCGACGGTGGTATTTTTGGCATAAAAACTGCCCACGACAATAAATATCCCCAAGAATAATGCCACTAAAAAGCGGTTTTGGATCGACTGATTGATTATCCACTTAATCATCATGCCCTCCCATCGCACCATGGTTCATATCCATATCACCATTCATCTGCATATTGCCCATATCCATCTTTGCGGAACTCATATTCATCTTGCCATGATCCATGTTCATGGTCTTAGCCGGCTTTTTGTGCGCCGGTGATGCATGCGCTTTATCATGCCCCATCGGCTTTTGATCTGAATTCATTTTCATCGCCGCATGGTTCATTTCCGCAGGTTTCATCTCCATCCCGTGCATATCCATTCCCGGCATGGCTGCCATCGCACTGGATTCTCCGGCCGGGGCAGTAGCGCTACTATCAATCCGCGCCAATCCGGCATTCAAATTTGCTTCCGAATCAAGCATAAATTCACCTTCCGTCACTACTCGTTCTCCAATAGCCAGACCGGATAACACTACGGTATTATCGCCAATTTCGCCGCCAGTAGTGATACTACGCACTTGAAATTCACCGCTTTCGCGCGCGACCAGCACTTTATTACCACGGGAACTCATAATAATTGCCGAAGTCGGCGCAATTAGCTTGGCATCCGCATTAACCGCGCCAAATTGGACATTGCCATAAAGATTGGGTTTAAGCGCTAAATCGGGATTTTTTAAAACCACCCGCACCCGCACGGTACGGGTTGCGCTATCCACTTCTGGATAAATATAATCAACCTTGCCGCTCCACACCCGGTTATTTATGCCATCGAATGTCGCATTAGCAGCACTGCCGATTTTCAACTGATTGGCATTGGCGGCAAAAACATTGGCAATCAACCACACCTGACTTAAATCGACGATGGTAAATAATTTACTATCCGGGGTAATATAATCGCCCTGACGGATATTCAGCGCACTGATAATTCCATCCTGCGGAGCATAAATATCAATTAATTGGCTCACCTGCCCGGTTTTATCAATTGCGGTAATTTGCCGGCTATCAATATGTAGCGCGATTAATTTATCCCGCGCGGCGGCAATCAGTAACTCATTTTTACTTTGCAGTGCGGTCAGATATTCATTTTCGGCATTAACTAGTGTCGGTGAATAAATTTGTGCCAATAACTGTCCTTTCTTCACCGTCATTTGGGTAGTTTTTGCCAGCAAATTGCGCACCCAGCCATTGGCATAACTGGTAACATAGCTAATCCGCGTTTCATCCGATTCAATACTGCCATAGGCGCTAAAACCATTGGCGGCCGAATTGGTGCTAACTACCGGAGTAGTTTTAACTCCCAGATTATCAACATATGCCGCTGGTAACTTGATAGTATTTGCCGGTAATTCATCATTGCCGTCTTTAGCATACACCGGTTCCAGCGTCATTCCCATCGGTGAAGTACCGGGTTTTTGATAGTGAATATTTGGCTCCATCGGGTCAATCCAATATAAAACCTGCCGCGGTGAGACTTTGCCGGCTTCTGACTTAGCCGCACTAGCCGAATGTTGATTGGCGATTTGGCTAAGATAATATAAAACGCTGATGCCAATTCCACCACCGACAATCAAAATGATTAGAACAAACACGCCATTTCCGGCAAGTGGTTTCGCTGGTAACCGCGGTTTTTGGCCATTTAATAATTCATTGGTTACTTGCCGGCGGGCATAGTTCAGTCCCAAAATAAAGGCGCAAAATAGAATGACAACCATAATAAAAATCATACTGTATAAGTACATTTTTCATTCCTCAAAATATTATTCATCTTCCGCTAGTATATCATAATATACCCCACATGGGTATATTATATAATTGATTAAATAATAGCATGCTATAATCCAACGTTTATTTTCAAATAATATCGGAACAATATATGTCGCAAAAAATCAAACATCCCAGCCATCAGCCAGAAATTTCGCGCTTAAACCGCATCAGCGGGCAAATTGAAGGCATCAAAAAAATGATCGAAGAAGAACGCTACTGTGTAGATATTTTAATGCAGATAAAGGCGGCGCGGGCAGCAATTAAAACCGTAGAATTAAATGTTCTGGAACGGCATATGACGATGTGTTTGAATAAAGCCTGCTTAAGTAATGACAGCGATGAAGTTGCCGCTAAAATCGCCGAAATTAGCAAATTAATTAAAAATTTTGGTTAAGCGTATTTTGCCTGACCTGTGCATCAGAACTAAATTATTTTAGCGGGCGCGGCGTGGTCTTCATTTTCCAATGATAACGTCCGACCATCAGCACATTCAGACACAAGGCAATAAAAATCACCCACCACGAGGAAAGGAACAATTGCAAGAGCGCACAGGCGCCAGCGGCAGCGAGCAAATAAATACCGCTAAGAATATTAACCGAAGCAATCACCTGCGCCCGAAATTCCGGATTTGATTTAACCTGAATCTCGGTATAGCAGGTCAACGAATAAAAGCCGCAGCTAATACTGTAACTGACAATTAACAAGAGTGTTATTATTCCCAATGGTTGTGCCAAGAATTGGGCTAACGAAATAAGATTTCCCGTCGCCCGTTGATGGTGAATAACCAATACTACCATCATGATTATTGACGCCGTAATCCCGCCCAGCGGAACATAGCGATGAATTATGTTCCCGCGCGAAACTTTGGCGCATAACCAAGTACCGATCCCCAAACCCAAGGAAAACAATCCCAGTATCACGCTAAACAAATGTCCGTCGCCACCCAGAAAATATTTGGTAAACACCGAAAATTCGGTTGAAGTAATCAAGCCCAACGCCCAAAACCAGGCAATTGCATGCAGATTAATCCGAATTTGTCGCGGATAGCGGGTAACTTTAAAATACATTTCTCTGGCATCCAGCAGCGGATTAATATAAAAGCGCGGGCGGACTGCCGCGGTTGCCGGGGCCGGAAATAGCTTAAAGCTGAAATAAATGCCCAGCAGCGCCGAACCGAGCATTACCACAATTACCGCATTTTGCCAATGACTGGCAATTGCCCAACTGCCAAAGCTTTGCCCAATCAATATTGCCAAAAAAGTGCCAAATTCAATGTAACCAATCGCCAATCCCAAATTATGCTCGGAGAAATATTGCGGTAACATCGCATACTTAGCCGGACCAATACAAGCCGCTAAAACGCCAAAAGCAAATAAAGCAAAAATTAATACCGCATCCCAATCAAAATATAGCGCAACGCCTGCCAGCAGTGCAAATACCAGTTGCAGTATCTGGAACCGACGCATCAACCACACTTTATCGGCGGCATCGGCGAGCTTTCCAGCATAGGAAGAGACCAGCACCATCGGCACAATCGCCGCGGCCATCACTAGATTAATCAGCACACCATTTTTAATTCCCCACAGATTAATCTGCGAAAATACAATCAACACCAAGATTGCATCGCGCAAGACACTGAAACTAAATAGTGACAGAAATTGCACGGTAAATAACGGCATTAACCGGCGGTAGGGAAAGTTTTCAGCAATATTCATGGCAGTAAATTCAACATTTTTAAAATCTTGCGGGCAATTTTACGATCCTTACCGCGATAAGGATAGGTATGAATGTGAATTGCCGGATTAAAATTAAGTTCAATTACCGCATAATTATTTTCCGGATAAGGGTTATTGATATCGCGGATCATCATATCCACCCCACAAATTTTGGCACCGGCACTCTCAGCGGCTTTTACCGCAATTCGCTTATAGGCTTTGGGCATAATATCGGTAAAATCCAGCGAATCGCCACCGGTAGAAATATTTGAATTTTCGCGCAAATAAATTTTATCGTCAGCCTTTGGCACTGAATCAAAAGTTAATTTCTGCGCGGATAAAAACATTTCTTCAGCTTCACCCAAACGAATTTTCTCCAACGGAGTAACGTAGCCATTGCCACGTAAAGGATCGAGATTCTTTTCGGCGACCAATTCGCGGATTGAATGAACACCATCACCAATAACATTGGCCGGCTCACGATGTAAAATCCCGATTACCGCACCATCAATCACAAAAAAGCGATACTCTTTGCCGGGGACAAATTCTTCAACCAAAACTTTACTATCATGATTAAAGGCAATTTTAAGCGCCCGGGTGTATTCTTCAATTGTAAAATCATGTTTAAAAATGGTAATCCCAATGCCAAAATTGGTTGAATTGGGTTTAACCACAATTGCCCGCCGTGCAAACAATGGATAGTCGGTCAATGCCAATTCAAGATCGGGATAACTTTCCCCTACCGGCACAATCACCCGCCCGCGTGCCAGCAAATCTTTGGTCACCACTTTATTTTCCATTGCCATAATCGTGGCGTAGTTATCCAGCGACGTTTTGGTAGCCTGTTTTATTAACTGACTATTATTTCCCCGCGATAGCTCAATGAAATTATCCTGACGATCCAAAAAGCGGTATTTGACTCCGGATTTAATCGCTTCCTTAAGTAAAATCTGGGTTGAAAGTTCCAAATCTTCAAAACCGTGAAATTTATAATAGGTTTGTTGGCTTTGATAAAGATAATCATTTGCCTGTTGCATGAAATAATGGCTGTAACCATTGTCAATCACCCGAGCTGCAATAAGCTCGGCACTACTGGCAAGCTGATTCCGGAGATCAGATTGATAATCGTTAAGCACCTGCAATTGTTCGGCGGCAATCCCTAAGCCTGAAAGGGTATCATGCACCTGTGCCAAAAATTCACAACCCCAGTCGCGTAAACTGCGCACCTCGGTCGGCGAGATGTGGAGCATAATTTCCTGATTCCGTGAACTGTCCGCCGCCAAGATCTGATTTTCATTCGCCAAGCGGTATTCATCGTCGCTCATCCAAAAATCTTGTGCCACCAAGGCATATACCAGTAGCAAGTGAATCAACTCCAACGATTCCGGCGTAATCCCGACTTTGGCCAGCGGATTTAGATCCAGCGTGCGAATCTCGACATAATTGATACCGTTATTGTATAAATCATCCAAAACCCCACCTTTGGTCTTACCCTTTAGCCGTAACTGCGAATAGTACTCTTTGGCAGCGATGATATGACCATCACAAATCGCCTGCTTAATATCGGCGATATAATCGTATAATGAATTATAGGAAACATAGAAATGCTCAAGATTACGATAACCGCTAACGCCATTCCTAAACGAGCATGAGCCGTCAAATAAATAGCTGTCGCCGGTAATTTTCTCTTTCGGACGCTTGCAGCAGGCAATATATGATTCATGCGCCACCGAATTGGCACCGGTTAAATAAATTACCAACCAGCAATATTTGAGATAGTAGCGGGCAACTTTCAGATATACCTGATCACGAAACTCACGATAGGACAGATTATCCGGGTTGGCACAATACAGCAATTGTAAAAACTTGTCGCTAAATGAGAAATTAAAATGAACACCTGACAGCAACTGTTTGCGCTTGCCGTATTTATGCGCCAGATATTCACGATATTCGGTAATTTCCGGGTCGGTAAATTGAGCTTCACGGATTAAATTGTCATCATCGGGAAGAACCGGCGGGAGTGAATAGGGCCAAAGAACCTCATCTTTTAACTCCAACGACACCAAATCATGGAGTGCTTCCATAAATTTTAACGACTCATGGGAACTAGCAAAAGTTGGCGTAACCATTTCAACCTGAGCTTCGGCAAAATCGGTAGTAATATAAGGATGTTTGGCTTTATCACCAAACACTTCCGGATGTGGTGTCAAGGCTAAATGTCCATTGCGATCGGTGCGAAGATTTTCTTTTTCCAGCCCGAAATTACCCTGCAATAACAGATGACTTAGCCCATGTTCTTTGACTAAATTATAAAAATCCATTTTACTCTCCCTGAAGAATCCCCAAAGATATTTATTTATTGCTCAAATACTTATGCGAATTATCTATGCTAATCTTTATTTTTCAAAACTAAAATCCGGCATTTTTGGCGATTGGCCTAGCCTGGATAGGTAATCATATTATCAGTTCTTTAATAGTTTGGGGGTATTTTTATAGCCCTCGCAATGATAAAAACCTGAGCAACAATTTTTTGCCCAGGTTTGTCCATGCCCGATTTCATACGTCGAAATCAAACTACTGCTATTTAGCGCTCACATCCAGATAAGTCATCATCCCAGCATCCATATGGTACATCATGTGGCAGTGCAACATCCATTTCCCAGGATGATCGGCGACAAATTGCACGGTAACTTTGCTGTGCGGCAAAACCATTACCGTATCACGTACTGCGCCATTCACGGTTTTACCATTGATATTAACCACCTTAAAATCGTAGCCATGTAAATGAATTGGATGCGCCATCATACTTTGATTATCCAAAACCAACGTTACCAAATCGCCTTGCTTAGCCTGTAACGGCGTAATATTTGGCCATGACTGATCATTTAACTGCCATTTGTAGCTAGCCATATCGCCAGTAATTTTCAGGTTCAACGTAACCTTATTCTTGGCGGTAGACAATTTTTGAATACCCTGCAAGCGCAACTCCTGAGTGTAATCTAAAGCCGGTGCGGCAATCACGGCTTGTGATTCAATCTGCGATAAGCGGGGCTTAACTTCTGTGGTCAACAAAACTCCGGTTTGATCTTTCAAACCCTCAACTTGCCCCAAAATTGGGAAAGTTCCACCAGCATTAGGAATTTTCACTATCACATCAACCCGTTGCCCAAGCGCAATCTGGAATTTATTTCCTGCCAACGGTTTGACCGCCTGCCCATCCACCGCAACTAATGAGCCCTGTAACTTACCTAAATTAATCCAAAAATTGGTAGCGGCCGCACCATTAATAAAGCGTAATTTTACATTTTGTCCCGCTTTAACCTGAGTTATCTGTGGCGTATCATCGCTATGATAATTACTTAAAAACGCATCGTAATGAACATCATTCAAATCCATCGCCGACATATCCATGTCATCCATGGACATATCATCGTCCATCTTCATTCCAGCCATGTCCATTGATTTCATATGATCCATCGCCATTGTGCCATTTCCCAACGAAGGGGTTCCATGGGCGGATTCTGCCGCCTCAGGTTTAGCCAAGCCAGCCATAATTTGTTCCGGCGTTTTAAATGAGAAATCCTGGAACATGATTGGAATTTGCTGGTATTTCTTATCTTCAGGAGTTAGAATAATCAGCGGGGCTTCAACCCCGATTTGTTCCTGCATTCCTTCGTGTGAGTGCATCCAATAAGTTCCGCTTTGCACCAATGGAAACTGATAATGTTCCGTGGCACCGGGTGCAATCGCACGGGCTTGAGTAACGCCCGACACACCATCTTGATCATTCGGCAGAATTAAACCATGCCAATGGATTACCGTCGATTCTGCCAGCTCATTTTTTACTAACACGTCAAATTGCGACCCTGCATTCGCAAAATATCCCCAGCTACCATCCGGTTGCTCAATAGTAGCAATATTCGCCGTCTTGCCGTTAACCTGAATGGTTTTATTTTTAACTGCCAGAATGGTTGGTACAGCGCTACAACCATAGCTAATCGCAATTAACATCAATAATTTCTTCATCAGTAACTCCCAAAAATAAATTGTTAGCCGTTATTATATACCCCTACCCAGTATAACGTGAATGATTTTAGTTAATGCCACCAAAAAAGCAACACTTGTTAAGATCTTAGAAACCACTGCTAACGCTGCACTACCGTGATATAAACCCTAGTTCAACAAAATAAATCCACAAATAAATTATGGTTTTGTTGCTTATCTTCAGCCCGCGAGTTATAATATCAATGTACAATAATTTTATAAGAGTCTTTATCATGAAAAATTCTACTTTATTAAACTTACTGGTAATAAGTACCGGATTGGTTGTTAGTGCCTGTAATGGCGGCGGTGGAGGAGGTTCCAGCTCACCGCAATCACAAGCCAAAGCATTACCAGCTGGCTATCAGTGTAATCCAAGTAACTACCCAAGCAATAGCAGCCCAAACTCATTGCAAATCGCTTATGCCGCGAATTGTTCAGTGGAAAGCGCCGTTGAATCAGCCAATCTACAGCAATTAGCGGTAGCGTTGGATTATTATCGCAATGATAACCAATTTGGGCGTTATTGCACCGGTACGCCAATTTATAAAAATCCGACCACTGGTGTCTATTTTATCGTTACCGCTGCGCACTGCGTAGTTGGCACCACCACACAAAAAGCTGCTGGAAGTGCGATTACTGCTAATAATGTGAGTACCTTTGTTACAGCCAATGGACATAACAGTGCGTGGGTTTATCAGGGAACCAATCCAATGGTTGCCGAATCCAGTGGATTGACTGGACAGATAGTTGCGGTATATGTAAATTCTCAATACTGTCAAAACCCGGCATTTGCGTTCGATCCAGATGCGGGAACCTATGAATGTCCCAATGATCAACTAACCCAGATGAATGGTGATGTCGCGGTAATAAAAGTCCAGACCCAGCCAGGAAAAACCATTAACATTGCACCTAATGTAAAATTAGCACCAAGTAGCTTCTATATGTCACCAACCGCGGGGGGTAATACAACCAACTTATTGGTGCTCGGCTATGGCGGAACTAACCCGGATGGAACTGTAAAAAATAATAATCCCGACAATAACTATCTAAATTATATTGCCACTCAGTATTTCGGTACTAATAGCTATGGTGGTACATCTGCTCCAGTAACAATTTTTAACGGATTTTTTAGTAACAACATGTATTACACTCTGATTTGCGGTGGCGATTCCGGCGGTGGCGATTTTGCGTGGGATGGTAGTAACTGGAACTTGGTGGGAATTCATTCATGGGGTAATACCAATGTTCCTCCCGGCGTAACATGTGGCGCATATATGACTAATGAATATATGGTAAATGCCTCTGCCGATGTGCGCCAGTTAAATGGCTGGATTCAAAACATTCTGAATCAGGACAGCCTGGCAACTGGTTGTGCCAACTTGAGTGGAACCTATGTTTGTGCAGCCGGAAGCGGTCAATAATATTTATCTGCATTGAATTCTAATTCTTTCAAAATAAAGGATCTCCGATACTCTATGTGAGATCCTTTTTAACTCGCAGATGATCCAACATCTAATTAAAAGCAAAATCCCGCACGAAATTAATCGTGCGGGATTTTACTTGGAGATAGCTGTTTAATTCGCCAATCTTAACGGTTGTGGATTTTGGTAATAAGTTTTAATCTTACTTGCCAACCACCCATGATCATCAGGATTGCTAAAGTTTTTAATTACATTGGTAGTATTACCACCACCCCACAAAATGGCAAAGACATTATTTGATGCGGCTAATGCTAGCTTGCCATTGTCACGCGACCAGTCATAATTATTTTCCAACCCTTGGTAATAACGTAAGTATTGTGCATAATTACAACCACTAATCGGGCAATTATAATTACCAGCCATCAAATAACTACCCACCGCAACATTGGTAGTAGCGCTACTTGAACCCATGATTAGATTGCTCAAATCCGCTTTCAAATTGCTATCACCAAAGAAATACACCGGTGCAGTACTAAAGATGTAGCTATCCGTAATGCCGTTAAATAATTCTGGATTAGCTTCACCAGCATAAGGTAAATGCGAGCCTGGAATTTGCCATAACATTACCGGAATATTATTGAAAGCTTTACTAACTTGTCCTACCGCGCTCAGGAAATTATCCCATGAACGCGCGCTATATAAGGTTGCTGAACCCGGTGCCGCACTATCATCCATCTCGTAGCGGTCAAAGACAAAGAAATCTGGCGCAAGGTTACTTCCCACATTCGCAATCGCACTTGGTGCATTGGTTTTTAGCCAGTTACTTACTGGAGTTGAGTATTGCGCCGCGATTTGACTGGCGGTTAGCGTATTATGCAACCAAAAACCAGAATTAACCGCCCACATATTGTCTTGCCAGCCAAAAGTTACCCCGGTTGATTTCGCCGCAAAAGCACGGATCAACCAGTTATTGGCTTGTACCCAACCATCAAACCCAGCCGGGAAATTTGGTCGCGCATATTTGGCAGTGTCATACTGCGGATTACTAACACAAGCATTAAACCATTGTCCAACCTGAGAGTAGGCACTATCCGAAATCTTATTATCAATTCCGGTACCCCAATAGGCATCACTAATCCCACTAATCGACCATGCCGGATAGCCATCATCAAGCATTGCGGTTAAGATTTGATACGGCGTACCAGTATAGGTCTTACCTTTGTAAGTATAATTACCATCACCATTTGGCGTTGCGGTATTCGTGTAACTACGAACATTGGTTAAAACACATAACGCTTGATCAACCGCAGTATTTACCGCATTGGCAGGGAGTTGCGCATTTACCGAATTTATGTAACCATTTTGTTCCATCGCACCCAACAAATCTGGATTCATAATCAATGAACCATAATATTTTTTACCGTCTTTGATTACCGGTCGATCGGCAAGAGCTTGGGCATCCGCCGCCAGACTTACAAAGTGACGCGCCATAATATAGGTCGAATTTTGCTTATTTGGATTAGGAACACTGGTATTGGTAAAATCGGCAAAATTTTCGCCACCACTCATTTCACCCGTGTATTCCACGATTACTACCTTGCTGGCGCGGTCATTTACCGCACTAACGTTAGTTAAATCGGTGGTCATCCGTAACGCATTCATTGGTGGATCAATCACTCCCGGATCGCCATTACCATTCACGCCGGCATATTTAAAGACGGCATCTACAGGCTTACCTCCAAATGAGTCATCGCCACCGCTATAAACATTATTCACTGGGTCAATATTCGGTCCACCTACCGCACCCATTGCAATATAGCTTGGCCAACCCGCAACACCACCAGTTGACGGCGTTATCGGTTGCGATTCAAAAGCCGCTTTTATCGTGATAGCTTTGCTAATTGTCTGGATGCTGTTAATTGGATTAATTTTGTAATTAGCACCATTGGCAGCAACACTGATCCCAAAGCTAAGTCCACTTTCAACACTATATTTGACACTACCATTTAGCTGATTGCTGGGTTGTACGTAATTATACTTATTGCTCGCATCCGAGAAAGTCACATTTGCGTTATCTCCGGCAGCTAAGCCACTGATCGCTAAGGTTACCGCAGATTTGGTAATTCCGGCAGCCACCATTGGAATCGTTGCCGTAGTAGTAGCATTTTTCTTGATGGTTAACGTTGGAAGTCCACTTTCAATAAAATACTGACCTTTTAGTGGGTCGGCAATTCCACCAACTAATTTAATTTTATACACGTGAGTCGCATCACTGATGGGTAGATTCCCCGTCGTGAAAGAACTTCCTTGTTTAACTACATAGCTATTCACCAGAGCATTTGATTCTTTAGCATTAAGTAGTTGCACCTGTAAATTACCGGTGTAAGTCGCAACTTTGTTGGGTAAACTGATAGTGGCATTTCCAGTAACTACTGCCGGAGCATTCTGGGTATATTTAATGCTAACTGGAGTTGTCGTATTGGCGACGATTTTTTGGGTTGCCGCAGGGGTATACGTTACCGTAGTATTACTGATTGCTGAAGCGGCTACGGTATAAGATTGTCCGGCAGTCAAACCTGCGACTGCTTGAGTGTAAGTTGCGCCATATGAAGCGCTGGGAACACTGATAGTCGCAACCGTAGTACCGTTGGCACTATTCACATTTACCGTCAAACCATTACA
Organism: uncultured Neisseria sp.; assembly: GCA_964488065.1. Classification (GTDB taxonomy): domain Bacteria; phylum Pseudomonadota; class Gammaproteobacteria; order Burkholderiales; family UBA11063; genus Aquella. Next base: position 53,929 of record CAZATM010000084.1, on the reverse strand, counting down.
CACATTAGCATTGGCGCACCCCGCTGCGGAAGTATCAATTGCGACGCTTAACGTGCCGCTTTCTACCACCGGAGGAGTTGAGCCATTTATAGTAAAAGTGCTTTGCGCGGTTGGTAAATCAAAATTATTTCCATTTAGATTCACACCACCTGTAAATGCAATGGTTTGATTACCATTGATGGTTGCAGAAAGTGCACTGCCGCTACCATCTTGGGCACTGATAGTACCAATTTGATTATTCCCATTCCCGGCGACAAATTTCAACTGGTAGTGACCATTATTAACCCACCAATTGTCTAATGTTCCCAAAGTTAATGGATTGCCGGCGCTATCCTGAGCTGTTAAGCTAATTGTCTGACCATTCAAAGCCTGAGCGGTAGAACAATTATTGATTATATCAATTTCGCCATTAGCATACCAATACTGATTATTGGTAGCCGTTGCGCTATAATTTACTTTGCCACTCAAACAGCTGGAGGTTGCAAATAATGACTGACTAGCATTAGCCTGTATTGGAGTACCGGTTAAATTTTGACCGCCCGCACTACTATTGCTTCCGCCGTTACAAGCGCTTAAGGTTACGCCTGAAAGAGCCATTATTGCCAGAGTGATTTTTTTTATTGTGTTATTTTGCATGGATACCTTCTCTAAAAAACTCTACTCAAACTAATTCGCTGATTGACATATGTACCACACGGTTTAATTGTGCATAAATCGCTCGGAAACAATCACCAAGCAGAAAAACTCGCTATTGTAATTGCCGTTGAATAAATTTATTTGAATATAGACACTAAAAGTTTTGTTACCGTTAACAAAAGCTGATTAATTTTAAATACCCCGAATTTTAACAGACGCGTTAATTGATTCCTATCAGCATTTTTGCTGGTTGCCATAAAATCCTAGCAATAAAAATTAATCAATACAGCATTCTAACAAATCACCCGAGTCAATCTATCAACTATTAATGTATAACAGCTATACAAAATTGTATAAATCTGCTACAATTTTGTCTTGGCGATGGAGTTCGCCATTTTCACAACCGCACTTTAGCTAATGACTCCTACCAAAATTGAACGCTATTCAATTAGGAGTAATCATGGCACAACATTTCACTCATCTCAAAAATTCCTAAGCATTAAAATTTATAATATTTTTCGGTGTAATCAGCTTTTTTGCCGACATGACCTACGAAGGTGCCCGTGGCATTATGGGACCTTATTTATTAACACTAGGCGCCAGTGCCACCGCAGTAGGAATTATTGCCGGCTTTGGCGAATTTATCGGCTATGCACTGCGCTTAATTTTTGGCTATCTTGCCGATAAAACCGGGCGCTATTGGACCATTACCATCGCCGGCTACATGATTAATTTATTGGCGGTGCCCGCGCTAGCACTCACCAACCAATGGTATTTAGCCGCAGGATTGTTAATTTGTGAACGCATGGGAAAAGCGATTCGCAATCCAGCCCGTGATGCGATGCTTTCTCATGCTGGTAGATCCACCGGCATGGGCTGGGCATTTGGTCTAAATGAAGCTTTAGATCAATTTGGTGCCATGCTAGGTCCCCTAATCGTGATTGTAGTCATGTATTTTAATGGCAGCTACCAGCACAGTTTTGCCTGGTTATTGATTCCGGCGGTGTGTGCTATTTCCTTGGTTATTGTTGCCCGTAACCTTTACCCACATCCGGAAAAAATGGAAACCGAATCACCATATGAAATTCATTATTCCGGCATGAACCGCAGTTACTGGTTGTACTTGCTGGGAGCTGCGCTGGTCGCCGCCGGATTTACCGATTTTTCACTAATGTCTTATCACTTTGAAAAAATCCACGAATTTAATAAAATCTGGATTCCGGTTATTTATGCTCTTAGCATGGGCATTAACTCAATTAGTGCACCACTTTTGGGACACCTATATGATAAAAAAGGCTTCATGATTTTAATCATCGTTACGCTAATCAGCAGCATTTTTGCGCCCCTAGTTTTTTATGGTAATCTTGGTTGGATAATTTTTGGAATGTTGTTATGGAGTATCGGAGTGGGTGCGCATGAATCATTAATGAAAGCCATTGTTGCTCATATGGTTGCCCCGGAGCAACGCTCATCGGCATATGGAATTTTCAATACCGGCTATGGCGTATTTTGGTTTATCGGCAGCGCATTAATGGGGTATTTATATGATCATTGGTTCTTGGGATTAATAATATTTTCAGTTACCATCCAGCTTTGCGCCTTACCGATATTAATAATGGTATGCAATCGGATTAAATATAACAAGTGTTAAAGCCTCATTCGAATTGTGCAGATCCGGCAGTATTGGTCGCTGATCTGCATCATCATATTACCTTATATTAAACTGCGCCCTCTTAAGTAATCACATGATAAAATGCACTCCTATAATTATTTAAAGTGCAATTATCATGAAATATCGGGACTTACGGGATTTTATTAATCAATTAGAAGCCTTGGGCGAATTAAAACGCGTACCGCAACCATTGTCGCCACATTTGGAAATGACCGCTTTTTGCGACAAAGTTCTCAAAAACTCCGGTCCAGCAATATTATTTGAAAATCCAACTGGCTACAATCTGCCAGTCCTTGGTAATTTATTTGGCACTACCAAACGGGTAGCGCTGGGAATGGGCTGTGAAAATTTGCAGCAATTGCGCGAAGTTGGTGAGTTTTTGGCGGAACTCAAAGAACCTCAGCCGCCCAAAGGCTTGAAAGATGCGTGGAGTAAGCTGCCGTTACTCAAACAACTGTATAATATGCTGCCTAAGGTAATCAATTCGGCACCGGTTCATGAAATTGTCATTACCAAAGAAGATGTTGATTTAGGACAATTACCGATCTGGCATTGCCACAGTGAAGATGTTGCGCCATTGATCACTTGGGGATTAGTGGTCACTCGCGGCCCGAATAAAAAACGCCAAAATTTGGGAATCTACCGCCAGCAGGTAGTCGCCAAAAATCGCGTCATCATGCGCTGGTTGTCACACCGTGGTGGCGCAATTGACTATCGCGAGCATTGTCAAAAATTCCCCGATCAACCGTATCCGATTGCCGTAGTACTAGGCTGTGACCCCGCGACCATTTTGGCGGCGGTAACCCCAATTCCGGATACTCTTTCCGAATATCAGTTTGCCGGATTATTGCGCAATTCACGGACGGAATTGACCAATTGTAAATTATCCGACTTACAGGTTCCGGCTTATGCTGAAATCGTGTTGGAGGGATTTATTTATCCCAATGATACCGCAGTCGAAGGCCCCTACGGCGATCATACCGGTTATTACAACGAGCAAGACAGTTTTCCGGTAATGACCATTGAAACCATTACCACCCGCAAAAACCCGATTTACCACAGCACCTATACCGGTAAACCGATTGATGAACCGGCGGTGCTTGGCGAAGCTCTCAATGAAGTCTTTGTGCCATTGCTGCAAAAACAATTTCCGGAAATCGTTGATTTCTATTTACCGCCCGAGGGTTGTAGTTATCGCTTGGCGGTAGTATCCATTAAAAAACACTATGCCGGACATGCCAAACGAGTTATGCTCGGAATCTGGAGCTATTTACGCCAGTTTATGTACACCAAATTTATCATTGTTGTCGATGACGATGTCAATATCCGCGATTGGAAAGATGTAATCTGGGCACTAACTACCCGGGTTGATCCATTGCGCGATACCACTATGATTGACCGGACACCGATTGATTATCTAGATTTTGCCTCGCCGATTTCCGGATTAGGGAGTAAGATGGGGATTGATGCCACCAATAAAATTCATGGCGAGACTACCCGTGAATGGGGACGGGTCATTACTGCCGATGCCGAAGTTACCGCCAAAGTTGACCAACTCTTCGACCAAATTTTTAATGCTGGGGCACAATAATGCTTAATGATGATTTGAATATCTTTGTAGCATTGGTCGAGGGCGGAAGTTTTAGCAATGCCGCAAAAAACCTTCATACCACTCAAGCGACGGTTAGCCGGCGGCTAAAAGTACTGGAAGATGAGCTGGAAATAACCTTAATTACCCGTAATTCCCGTAATTTTGAAGTAACTGCGCGCGGAAACCAACTTTACGCAGCGGTCAAAGCCCAACAAAATGAGTTAAATCACTTATTATCCCAATTAAAAAATGATGATAACACACCCTCCGGCAAGGTAAAAATTTCATTACCGATTGGATTATCTTATTTTATCGTTAGTCCCTATGTCGCAGAATTCATGCAGCAACACCCAAAATTGGAACTGGAGCTAGTTTACCAAACCATGAATGTCGATATTATCAAAGATAATTTTGACATGGCGATTATTGATTACTTCCCCAATCAACAAACTACCTTATTAAGGAAATTGGCAACTTTTACCCCCAAGCTCTATTGCAGCAAAGAATATCTCGAGCGCTACGGACCGCCGCCGGATATTCATAGCCCGCACTCAAATTACCTTTCGGTTGGGTTGTCACACAATGCGATGTCAGTACGCAACCCAACTGTCGCCTACGGTGAAATGGCCGAATTTTTGATTGCCCACCCGCCGCGGATATTATCCAATAATGGCTTACATAATAAAGCAATAGTGATGAGTGGGCATGCCATCGTTTATGGCTGGGATTTTATGTTTAAGGACGAACTTGCTAATGAAACTATTATCCAAGTGCTGCCGGAGATTAATATTACCCCGTTTAATGTTTATCTGCAACGCCCCAATGTGCACGCATCGCCGGAAGTGAAATTAGTTATTGAATTTATTGAAGAATGTTTTAAACGTTTTTCTGAAGAAGAAAACCCGGCGCTTAAATTATAAAGGACAACTTATGAGTAATGACACTCAGACTATTCATGAATTTGATTTGAACATTATCTATGATTATTTTACCGATACCGAACGCCAAGGACCGGGGAGCCCCGAAGTTACGCTTAAAGCTTTAAGTTTCATTGATGAGCTTAGCCAAGGATCTAAAATTGCCGACATTGGTTGCGGTACCGGCGGTCAAACCATAGTATTGGCACAAAACACCGTCAGTAAAATCATTGGCATTGAGTTATGGCCGGATTTTATTAGACAGTTTAACCAAAATATTCAAAAACATCAATTACAGCATCGTGTTACTGGTATTATTGGCGACATGGGGAATCTCCAATTTAATACCGAAGAACTGGACTTAATCTGGTCAGAGGGTGCCATTTATAATATTGGCTTCAAACGCGGATTAAATGAATGGAGAAAATTCCTCAAAATTGGCGGTTATATTGCAATTACTGAAAACACTTGGTTTAGTAATCAGCGTCCACCAGAAATTGAAGATTTTTGGCAAAAAGCCTATCCTGAAATTGATACAATTTCCAACAAAGTTGCGCAGATTGAACAAGCCGGCTATCTTCCGGTAGCAACCTTTGTCGTACCGGAACAAGTTTGGGTTGACTACTATAGCCGCCAAACTCAAAGGCAAAAAGCTTTCTTAGAAAAATACAGCGGTAATCAAGCGGCGGAAGAGTTTATTCGTTATCAGCAACATGAAGCTGAGTTATACCGTAAATATCGGGAATATTATGGCTATGTGTTTTATATCGCCAAAAGAATAAGATAACCGCGGTTAAATAGCGAGCAAAGCATCACAATTGGCAATCAAACCTAAATATTAACTAGGAATTCAATTATGGCAAATATTTTATCATTACAATCACATGTTGCTTATGGTTATGTCGGCAATAAAGCCGCGGTTTTTCCATTGCAACGGCTGGGACACGAAGTCATCAATATCAATACCGTCCAATTTTCCAATCATACTGGTTATGGTGACTGGACTGGCGATATCATGAGTATCGAACATATTGACAATATCTTTAGTGGGCTCGCAAAAAGAGGCGTGTTGGATAATCTGGATGGCGTTCTAACCGGCTATCTCGGGGACAAAGCGCTGGGTGAAATATTATTAAAATGGCTGCAGGTAATCAAATCACGCAATCCACAAGCACTTTATTGCTGCGATCCGGTCATTGGCGATACCGACCGCGGGATATTTGTTCGCCCAGGGGTACCGGAATTTTTTGCGCATCATGCGGTAAAACAAGCCGATATTTTAACGCCCAATCAATTTGAATTAACCAATCTTACCGGTATTGAAATCAATTCATTAGACGATGCCAAACGCGCCTGCTTACAACTTCACAAGGAAGGCAGTAAAATTATTTTGATAACCAGTCTAACCCGCAATGAAGCGCCAGCCGATAAAATTGAAATGTTAGTGTCTACCGCTGGGCAAGCCTTGCTGGTGACAACTCCGCGGCTGCAAATGCCGATTGCACCGAATGGCTCTGGTGATATGACCGCCGCAGTATTTTTTGCCAAATATCTCGAAACCCGAGATCTGGCATCCAGTCTGGCACATACCGCAGCGGCAATTTATGCTGTTTTTTGTAAAACCCAGCAATTGCAACAGCGTGAACTGGCAATAATTGCCGCACAAGATGAATTGGTGCGTCCAAACCAACTGTTCAAAATTGAAACCATCAAATAGATACGGAGCGACATATGACATTACAAGCGCTACCAACCACCATCAATGACATCCCATGGGTTCGTGCCGCCGAAAGCCATCCGGAAAACCGCAATTATGTTTATCAATGGTCGGAGCAACAACATCAAGATTCGTTATCTGATCCCAACTTTGCCCATTATGTCGTTTATGATCAGCAACAGCCGATCGGCTATGTCATTCTAGAGGGTGTGCGAGATCCCAGTCATAATCTGAATCTGCGCCGGATCGTGGTTACCGCTAAAAACCACGGTTATGGAACTCAAATTTTGCACTTAATCCAAAAGATTGCTTTTGAATCATTAAGCGCCCACCGCTTGTGGCTGGATGTTTTTTGCGATAATAATAAAGCCTATGCACTCTATAAAAAAGTTGGTTTTCGTGAAGAGGGCTTACTGCGTGAATCGTACTTACGCGATGGGCAGTATGCTTCCCAATACATCATGGCACTATTGGCACACGAATACTATGCCCGAGTCAATTCATAAAAAACGGTGACAGATAAGTCACCGTTTCTTCATTTAATGTTAGCCCGCGTTACAGTAACGATCAATTTTACAATAAGTTAGTTTATTATCGATAAACTTGCATTCCACCTGACATTTTGGACTGGTCGCATAAAACTCAAACTCCTGCTCCTGCTGTCCATCATCCATATCTGAGTCGGTGTCATAAACCTTGCAATTATTGCGAATTTCACTAATTTTAGAATTATCACTAACCCGATATTTGTTACACATAATTTTTTCTTGTTGAAGATCAACAACTCGCCCAGCAAAACTATAACCACATCCCAAAACCACCACCAAAGTAAAAATAAGCTTTCTCATGATATGACTCCTGTATAAGTTAAAAAACTCTCAGTCGATATCTTAAATCAGTATCATAATTGGCACAATCAGCAATTTTGCTTATTGACGGAAGCGCTTCGTTGTCATCCTCCTGTTACGGCAATTTTGACACTCTCCCGCGCACTTAGTCGTTCAAAAAATTGCGCTAAGTTGGGATGCTGCATACGCCACTCGCGTTCCGGTTGGCGCAGATCGACATAAATCAAGGCACTGACCAATGCCAAATCAGCTAAGCTTAATTGTCCGCCAGCACACCATTCATTAGCAGTTAGTTCTTGTGCTGCAAATGCTAACGCCCGACTCACTGCCTCATTGTAGCGAATGATTACTGCAGGATCTTGCCTCTCCAACAGACGCATGCTTTCGGTCCGCACTAAAATTGCTGAATCCATGATTCCATCCGCCAATGCTTCCCAGCGTTTGACGATCATTTTAGCATGTGCATCCTCGCGCGGAATCAAAATCGGATTATCATTTAAACTATCGGCATATTCGGCAATTACCGGCGAATCAAAAATACAAGTTCCATCATCTAAAATCAACGCCGGAATTCGTCCCAGTGGATTAAATTGCGGAACTTTACTATCTTTTTCGCGCGGTGAATCAATAATCCACTCATGCGGAATATTTTTTTCCAATAATACCAACCGTGCTTTACGCGCATAAGGACTTAGATTAGAACCAATTAATTTCATATTATTTCCTTTCAATTAACTGACGTTACGGACTTATGCTTATTTCAGAACTGGCTTTTATTTCTCCGTTCAAATGTTACGAAGATAAGCGTTTGTAGTTACGTAGAACTATTTTGTGAAAAACTCGCTACGCTCAGACAGTTCACAAAATCACGTTCTTTACGTAAACAAACTCTAATCATCTTCACAATTCACTCGAAATTAAACCCTGTTCTGAAAAATATTGGGTTGTGCGTAACATCCGTAATTACGACTGTCTATCAACTATAGCTAACCTCAAATCAAATGAGCTGCATTGATGAGCGACGCCGTCTATAAAGAATAGGTAAGGAGTGAAATCAAAATAGATCATTTGAAAGTGAGTTAGCTATATTCTTGCTTAAATTCATTCCGCCTGATGCGATACAGTACGTGTGGATTTAGGCGATGGGTTGCCGCTAAACTTGGATGTATAAAATCCGCCAAAAAATCACGTTGCAAGCCAATTTTCTCCATCACGCGTTGTGATTTGAGATTTATCGCGGCAGTAAAACTGACAATTTCCGGCAAATTAAACTCTTGCAGACCAATTTCAAGACACTTACGCGCAGCTTCTGGAGCATAACCGTTGCCCCAAGAGCGGTGAACGATTCGCCACATGATTTCAACACACGGGCTGAAACTAAATTTATCTGGATTGACTTGCAAACCAACCATCCCAATAAAATTGTGCGCCTTATCAGTTATGGCATAAACGCCGTAGCCATACTCAACAAAATGTGCTTGAATTTTTTGTAACGCTTGCTGGGACTCTTCTCTCGTTCTGAGTTGTGGGAAAAATTCCATCACCAATGGATCAGCATTCATGGCGGCAAACGGAATAATATCTTCATCCCACCATTGGCGTAAAATTAAACGTTCGGTTTCATAAAATAACACTCCAACTCTCCAATAGGATGCCCGTTAATAGTGGATTATAGATTATCTTTGCGCTTAAATTTACTAATTTTTGTAATTTTATACTTGACTCTTACCTTACGTCATGCTTTACATTATCGACAGGAGGACAAAATGACTAAAAAATATTGGCCAATAAAAGAATTTAGTAAGCTAACCAAAGTAACCGTCCGCACGCTGCATTTTTATGACCAACAAGGTTTATTGATGCCGCACCACCGGAACGACGCAGGTTATCGTTTTTACTCTACAGAAGATTTACAAGCTTTGCAAAAAATTACCATCCTAAAATATATTGGATTTAATTTGAAACAAATCAAGGTGATTTTGGCAACGGATCAGCTGGACTGGATCAGTTCACTAAATTTGCAAGCCAAAATAATCCGCGATAATCTTGCTCAGCTTGAGCGCGGATTAACTTTGATTGAACACAGCGTAAATCTATACTCACAACATAATGAAATCGAATGGCAAGCAATTGCCGCACTATTAGAGGTATTTAATATGACGAATGATAAGATGGTTCAAGATTGGGCCACACGAAATTTTTCGGACACCGAAATCAATTTTTTTGCTGCACCGGAATTTCAGCAGCACAAAGTCGCTGGCGAGGAACATTGGTTGCAACTTTTTAAAGAAGCGAAAGCTCTAATGAACACAGCGCCCTCAGCAAAACCGGTGCAGGAGTTAGCTAAAAAATGGATGGATTCCGCCAATTCACATTATAATAGCAATCCTGAACTCGGTAAAAAGATGTGGGAGCTAATGAAATCCGGTGATATTCCGGAAGGATTGATCCCCGGCTATGAGCGAGAAATCGTATTATTTATGGATAAAGCGCTTGGATATTTATTTTCGCAAAAAAATAACTAACGACTAACCGGCGGGGTTTCCTGCCGGTTATTTTATTTTACAAAAATTACCACGGGTTAAAAACCGTAATAGCGCATATTTTATTGACGAACTAACCACTGGTGCAAAATTGTTTGGTAGCATTTTTTTCCTTTCCAAATATTTACTTACAGCCCACATTATATCAGTCAGCTAAAATAGCTTCAATTGAATATGTTTAACACATTAATAGCTATTTTCTATTAAAATTAATATTACCTTCAAGATGGTAAATGGTTCAACCACCCAGAAATTTGCCGATGGTAATTGTAAGTTATCCAACTAAAACAAATCATAATCGCTATCGACGCCACAAGCATGGGTAGTATTTGTTAAGATTACGCCTGTTCATCTTTATAATCACCAAGGAGGAGCCGCTAATGAATGTAATCATCCCCATTTTTAATTCAATGGCACCGGTATTTATTCTGATTTTTGTCGGCTGGGTCTCGGTGGCATTAAAGATTGTCGATAAATCCGCAAAAAAGATCTGCTCAACATTGGTAACCAATTTTGTCTTTCCGGCCTTATTGTTTAATGAAACTTATCGCGCCAAACCATCCGAGATTTTTAACGGTAAATGGATGCTGGCATTCTCGCTGGCAGTTTGCAGTATGTGGCTTAGCGGCTATTTGATAAATAAATTTTTGCTCAAAAAAGACAATTCTGCCAGTGCCATGCAGGCACTGTTATGTAGTTTTCCCAATATGGGCGGGATGGGGATTCCGTTTCTGGCATTATTGATTGGAATGTCTTCCGCGCTCTCGGTCGCAATTGCCAATGTTATTGTTGCCTGTTCAGTAATTCCGGTAACAATTTTTCTACTTGAACTGGGTAATGAGGAATCCAATCCCGCGAAAAGTGACTTATTTAGAATCATCGGTCGAGCAATCATCAAATCGTTCAAAAAACCGATGGTCTCGGCGGTAATGTTGGGATTAATTCTCAGCATCACCGGAATCAGCCAGCATTTACCCAAATTCGTCATTTCAACCTTTGCTATTGCCGCTAATTCATGTAATTTTGTATCCTTATTTGCCGTTGGGGTTGCCATCTACGGTATCCGAATAAGCATTACCAAATCGCTAACCGTTAATCTCGTGATTAAATTGCTGTTAAATCCGCTGATTGCATGGTCCACGGTTTTAATCTTTAATTTAAGCGGAACACATGCCGAAGAAATGATTTTCTTATTATCTATGCCAACTGCCACTACCGCAACGATTCTGGCTTACCAATGGGGCATTGAAGAATACGAAGCCTCGAGTATTTATCTGGTTTCAACCATTATTTCAATTATTACCTTACCGTTGCTGCTGTGGCTAATGGAGAATTTTATTCACGGCATCAAAATCTAAATTGTAACTACTCGGACTACTTCGCAACTACTGCGTTGCAACGTTCCTTGTGTACGTCCAATGTACACGGCGGTGACACGCGTGTCCGCTGCGCCTTGTATTTGCTTTGTATTCCAGCAGTTACTGACTGCCTAGTATGCGCAGTTACTCTAAATTTTTAACTGGCGCAGCTTGCCAGATAGTGAGCGGCGACAATGACTTTCGCAATTAACTGCGCAAAAAATGTTGACCAAACAGTCGTCTCAGGAAGCACCAATCTAATAATTCTGATTAATAATTTATCGTTTTACATTAAATTTTTATTGCATATTATTATTTAAATATTATATAATCGCTTCTGAAAACAAATTTTCTAATTATTCAGGAGTTTTATTATGGATAAACAATTAAAGAAATTAAGTACTGCCATGCTATGGATAATCAGAGTCTTGATGATTATTCTGCCGCTGATGGATATTCTGGTCTGGCTGTTCCCGCACAACCAATTTAGCCTCAACGCCGTGATTGCGCCGGCACTTAGCGATCATTTCAACGATAAAAATTTTGCATCTCTACAAATTAATAATCAGTTGCTGGGAATGTCCGGTTCTTTGGTGGCATTGCTTCCGCTATGGCTGGGATTTCTATGGCTGGCAAGGTTGTTTAAAAACTATGCGCAGGGTACGATTTTTACGCTGGAGAATGCGCGAATTTATGGCAAATTGGGTTGGTTATGTATTATTAGCGCTTTAATTATCCAACCGTTAACCGACTCACTCTATTCGGTGGCGGCAACGATAAATAATCCACCCGGTCAACGGATCATTGCGTTTGGTTTTACCAACACCAATTTCACGGCTATCATTTGTGGAATCTTCCTGATTATCGTGGCACGGGTGATGGTTATCGGACATTACATCAATGAAGAACAACAATTAACTATCTAGGAACAGATCATGGCAATTATTATAGAACTGGATGTCATGCTAGCTCGCCGCAAAATGAAATTGCAGGATTTGGCACAACAGGTTGGTATCACTATTCAAAATCTATCGATTCTCAAAAATGGCAAGGCAAAAGCAATCCGTCTGGAAACTCTGGATGCCATTTGTCGGGTGCTGGACTGCCAACCGGGCGACCTAATAAAGTTTGATGAAGGAAAAAACAAGTGAAAAAATGGCAATTCTCAAATCTGATTCAATCCATTATACTAGGAGGAATTTTAATAGCAAACTTTAATACTTCATCAGCGAAAAGTATGAGCTCAAGCAACTTTCTATTTGAGAGCGCTTCTATTTCCAGAGCTGATAAGATTAATCCAACTATTAATTATTATTTTAGTAGACCATCACTTGTCAATACCTACCCTATAGTTATCTTAGTTGGCGGTTCTACTGATAAAGAGCATCTAGACAGTATTGCTAATTTCCACAAATATTTTTCCACAGAATTATCGCAAAATAACCTTGGTGCCATAAGCGTTGATGGCTGGGGAGCTGATTCAAATCATATAAACAAAAGCGAATTCATGAATCACTACACGCGTAGCCAAATACTAAGTAATTACCAACAGGTAATAGATCATCTCATAAAACATCCACCTATCGGATGGAATGGGAAACTAGCTGTGCTAGGTGTTTCTGAAGGGGGTCCAATAGCCGAACAGTTAAATGAACAAAATGAAGTGATTCATGCAACGGTATTATGGTCTGGAGCGATTGATTCGTCATGGCGCAATACTTTGTGGCTGGATATGCACAATATATACGTATCTGTTTGCGTTCCTCTTAAAAACCCGATAAAAGATTGCTATGATATAGCCACAAAAGACAAGTTCGAATCACGAATAAATAGCATCTTAGCCAATCCCTCACCTGAATCATATTTTTTTAATATGACAAATATGTATGTGGCCGATGGAGTAAGATTCCCAATACCTGATTATAACAAGTTACATGGTGCAATTTTGGTTGTTACTGGAGCCAAAGATACAATCATTGATTCAAGTGATCTATTTTATGGAAAAGCTAAGCGACATGATATTGACATAACATATTGGCGGGTTGAAAGTATGGATCATTTAATTCGTAAAAGACCAGACCTAATAAATAACTCATTCTCTTGGCTAGCCAATAAATTAAAGGATAACTAGAGCTGAATAAAAAAACAACCGGCAAAGCCAAAGCACTTCGTCTGGAAACTCTGGATACAATCTGCCGGGTACTTGACTGTCAACCGGGTGATCTCTTACGCTACAGGGTAGATAACAAACCGAATGCAAATTAGATAATAAAATATAATCCATCGACGAGATATATTGTTTTGTATAAACCATTAATTGAACAAGGAACTTAGATAAATAATCTCTTCATCGGGTGGTAGGCAGATTATAAAAAAGTTCCTTGTCTATTCAAAAAAGCTTATACGGCTTTAATTCGCTCTTCATCAAGAGTATAAACCACCAATCCCTCATGGCGAATTCGTTCCCACTCTTGCTGCTTTTCTTCAATCAGCTGATTGGTTATTTTATAACCTTGCTGGCAGTGGATTGCTGCGGCTTTGGCACTAAAATTATAGTCTTTACTATTGAGCTCTGTCCCTTTACGTGAATGATAAATCACATGCACTAAATCCAATCGATGTGCATAACCAAGTTTGGCAACTTCCTGAACCTCCGGCTGATTGCGAATTTCCGGCGGTAATTTATCAACTAAGAATTTAATCGCATGAGATAAATTTTGAGCGGTGGCATAAATTGAATTCACCCGCTTGGAATGTGAAGAAAACTGGATATCCTTAATCCGCTCCAACATACCATCCATGGTGTGCGGCAATGGTCCACCAGCAGAAAAAAGATCAAACATAAAACACAAGACATTTTGAATATCATCTGCATTACTGGCAAACTCATCTAATACTTTTGATAATGGCGTGTTGGCATAGACACCACCATCAACATAGTATTGTTTACCAATTTTAATTGCCGGAAATCCCGGTGGTAACGCACCAGATGCCATAATATGTTCAATCTTTATCGGCTCCTGATGACTATCGAAAAAAACGAAATCACCACTATTTAACTCGGTAGCACCCAAACAAAGCCTGACATGACCTTCATTCAAATATTTAAAATCAATTAATTCTTCCAGTGTTTGCCGTAGTGGTGTTGTATCATAAAAACTCAAGACATCCGGTGAAACATGACTTAATAACCATGGACTAAGTAATTTTGGTTTAAAAAAACCCGGCTGACCATTAATAAGTGCGTGTTGTGCTCCTACATAATTGTGGATTTTGGCAGTTCCCATAAATGGGATATGTGGTAGTGGAACATCAACAGTAATTTTATCCCAGAATTTTTTCAAATTCTCCAATCGTTTTTCCGGTGGATTTCCGGCAATAATAGCAGCATTGATACCACCGATAGAAATACCAACAACCATATCAGCATAATAGCCATGCTCATGTAACGCTTCAAGTCCACCAACCTGAAATGAACCTAATGCTCCTCCGCCTTGAAATACCAACACTACTTTTCTTTTCCGATCAGTTTTTTTTGCCATAGCTTGTTCCGCCTAATTTAAATTTTTACCAAAAACAGATAATGCCGTGACAAAACACGGCATTATTAAATACTAACTATTATTAGTCTTTGAGGTAATCATAAACAACTTCACCAAATCCTAAAGTCAAATCAGCAACCAAATGAGTTCCACTTAGAATTTTTCTAACTGGTAATTTTGCCACTGGCGCCAAAGCATGTTCAAAAAGCTGCAACGCTGCCGGTCCAGACCATGCCCCATGAACAGTCACGTCATTCAGAAAATAACGTACCAACTGACAAATTTCCGCTTGTTTACCATTGGCATGAGGAATGATTTTCAATAGATAATTGGCAGTCTCTTCCAAGCCTTTACCAACTTGAACTCTATCCAATTCTTGATATTTATAGGCCATTGTTCCAATCGCAACATCAACACTATTATATTTCAAAGTGCCAAGCAAAGTATCAACATCAACCTTCAATGTTGGATTTGCATATTTTTTAGGAAAACCCCAAATTTCGCGACCGGCAGCAATTGGTGCTAGATCATCGACAAACATCATGTGCGAATAGGCACCACGTTTTCCCTCAAATTCAACTTCAATAATCTGTCCGGATTCAGAAAAGCTACCAAAACCATAAGCATCAGGCATTTTCATAAATTCATATTTAACGACATTGCTAACCACTTTCAATGGAGCAGGCACAACTTGTTGCAATAATTCAATATCAGTTTCATAAGCAATAATAAGATACTCACGCCCCTTAAATTTATAATCAATTTTCAAATCACTCGGTGAAGTAATCGGCATGGCAAAAGCATTCTGTTTAATGTAATCAATATTCACTATAAGACCCCTTTTATTAAAATATACCGGAGTCATTTTAGCATAAAACCACCATTACCCAAATGATTTTTCGGTACAATAGCTGACTATCAGAGCTAAATTAAAGCTTATTTTCATCAGAAAGTATTACATGAAACATATCCCCCGCAAGCGCTTTGGGCAGAATTTTTTGCAAGATCAAGGCATCATACACCAAATTATTGAATGTATTGCACCTACCGCAACCGACACGATTGTTGAAATTGGACCGGGGTTAGCCGCTCTGACCAAACCGTTAATACAACAAATTGGTCATTTGCAAGTGGTTGAGCTTGATCACGATATTATAAAATTTCTGCAAGAAAACTTCTCCAGTGATGAAATAACCATCCATTCCGGCGATGCTTTGCAATTTGATTTTTCTTTTAATAATGCTCCAATTCGGGTAGTTGGCAATTTACCATATAACATTTCAACGCCGCTGTTATTTCACTTGAGTCAGTTTCCCAATATAAAAAACATGGTTTTTATGTTGCAGGATGAGGTGGTAAAAAGAATTTGTGCCAAGCCTGATAACGGCGATTATGGTCGTCTGAGTGTGATGCTACAATATAAGTTTAAATGCCGCAAATTATTGGATGTACCACCGGAGTCGTTTTATCCGGCACCAAAGGTTAATTCAGCGATCGTATCATTAACACCACGAGATGCTACCGCATGGCAAGAAGTAGATGAGAATAAATTGAATTTGGTTGTCAGCACCGCGTTCAATCAGCGCCGAAAAACAGTAAGTAACAGCCTAAAGGCGCTGTTTAGTGCTGAAGAATTGAAGAACTTGGCAATCAATCCACAAAACCGCGCAGAAAATCTCTCGATTGAAGACTATCTGCGCCTAGCCCAGAATTTAGCCCGCCAGTCAATTTAATAAAAATTAATGATATACCGTCATGTTAGTTGCGATATTTTGGAAGCTGATTTTAAAATCCGTTGCTTGTTGTGACGGATAAGTGCAGCTTTCACTAACCGGCTGTCCCGGATAAATCGTTGCTTCTGCATAACGACTAGACTCTCCCACCGGAAAACTATTGGCATCAAAAAACTCGCAACGCCAGAAAATTTGTTCTGGTTTGCTACCGGTTGCAACGAAATTCCAGCGGATTATCATATTACCACTGGTTATATCTTTAGTTTTGGTCAAGTTTTGAATTTCAATATCACCGGGCTTACCGATAGTAGAAACTTGGTTTTCTATTTTATTGGAATTAAAAGCACATGAGGCTATAAAAAAAGCCAAAACCAATCCAAAAATTTTTTTCATTTTCAGTCCTAAAAATTTTACATAATTACCATTTGTTAATAGCCCAGCTACTAATAATAATATGGATTTATAACTGGTTTCTTATAATTAAACGGCAACAACAACAACAAACACAATGGGATAAAAATATCTGTCCATAGGATACTACCGGTGTTCCCCGGGTTAAAATTACCAGCTAACAGCGCTTGATAGATATGTCCCCCAGCGGCTCCCCATAGAAATACGGTTGTAAACACCACCACCGCCGCACGAAACGACCAATTGGCAAAAACCGCAATCAACCCGGTGATTCCTAAGGCCAAATTAGCTAATGCTACTTCGAACTCAAAGGGGCTACTTGCCCACCCAATATTACCAGCGGCAATTTTAGTAAAGAAGCAATGCATGACGAAACCCCAAATCCCCCCACAGCCGACGCATAAAAGCAACATCGCAGCAAATAAACGGGTGGCTAGTTTCCCTGGAATTATCAGTGCATACAAAAATGCCAAGATCAACATTACCAACGGAAAATTTGCCAACCCTAGTGTTATAATATTTTCAGCCATATCAGACTCCCAATGATACTTTTCTCACGTACGAGTGTATCATTATACCATTCAAATCCGCACACTATTTTATCAAAAACCCCTGAAATTTTTGGTTTCAAGGGTTTTTATTTATTTGAGTTTTACTTCCTTATAAGCCACATGCTTACGGGCTTTAGGGTCAAACTTAACTATTTCCAATTTTTCAGTTGAAGTCCGTTTGTTTTTAGTAGTAGTATAAAAATGTCCGGTTCCAGCTGTCGATTCAAGTTTAATTTTTTCACGCATGATAATTTCCTAATTTAAATAATTTGACCTTCGGCACGTAATCCAGCAATAACTGCATCAATACCATTTTTATCAATTGTACGCAACGCGGCACTAGAAACCCGCAAACGCACCCACCGATTTTCACTTTCAACCCAGAATTTACGTGATTGTAAATTAGGCAAAAACCGCCGTTTGGTTTTATTATTCGCGTGAGAGACATTGTTCCCAACCATCGGTTTTTTACCAGTTACCTGACATACTCGAGCCATGCTCACCACCTTTTAAGAAGTTAAAATTACAAAGTCCATAATTTAACCACAAAACAAGCCCATCCAGCAAGTAAGCTTGTGATATTTTTTGAAATCTAAGTCTTAAAATGGTACAATCCGTGACTCATCCATATACAAATTAATTAAAATTCATGTTAAAACTCAAAACTAAACTTGTAATTATTTTATTAATCATTTTGCCGAATATCTTTGCCTGCGGTGCTGCGACTCAATGGCTATGTGAAATTGGACACGGTATCATGATGGCAGAAAGTCAGGGTAAAAATGGTCTACTAATTAGTGGCTATGCTTACCATACTTCGATTGCCGCCCACTGGCCAACCGGCGTTGCCGAACAAACCGCTGCCGACCCGCAAGGCTTGAATGAAATACCTTATGGGATTGGTTATGCCCGCTCGTGGTACAATCAGGATACCCACGAAGAATACACTTTATTTGGAATTGCTTTTTCGGACTCGTACTGGAAACCCGAAGTACACGTTGGCTATACCTACCAAAAATTTCATCCAATCTTCGGCGATGATAATCTTGAGTGGGGATTTGGCTATACGCCGATGCTGCTAATTAAACCATCATGGAGTAACGATGCTCCAATAATACTCCCCGGAGCCGGTTTTACGTCAACGATTCGTTACAAAGACTTTGAATTAATGGGCACATGGGCGAATGTTATCTTTCTCAATGCCAAAATAACATTCAACTGATCCTACTTCTATATACCCAGAGAATAAATAAGAGAAGTTCGCGCACAGCTAGCTTCCCTTATTTGTTATTTTGTAATTATCTCATTACCCTTAATCAACGCTTCCTCCCGCAACTCGATGAAACGGTGTTGACGGATTTCATAAAGATAAAGAAATTTCTCGTAATAACTGGCATTAGGCTTAGACTGTACAACGTTCATCACGTTATAAAACTGATGAGTAAAGCGCATAAAAAAGAAATAAATGTCTGACCCCTTCAACCCCTGAGCTTTTGCCAAAGTTAAAGAATTCAATTCACCGTAGTGCTGTTTGGTAAATTGCAAGCCATCATCCAGCGCCGATAATACGGGCTTTATGTCATTCGAATAGTCTGTGGAGTTTTTTATTACCTCCAACGCAAATTCTAATTTTTTTTTGGCTGTATCAAGTAAATCCATATTAACCTCCTAAAAAGCGGTTCTATACTTTAATTATACTTAGCTAACACACCACAATACTATTAACAGTACAATATTAACAGTACAATCAGCTATAAAACCGCTGCCGTCTAAGTAATTATAGCGTTGTCCAGTCCAAAATCACCTTACCGCATTTACCTTCTTTCATCAGCTCAAATCCCTTGAGATAATCTTGAACTGGTAACACATGGGTAATAACCGGATCAACATCCAGTCCTGATTTAACCAATGACACCATTTTATACCAAGTTTCAAACATTTCACGACCATAAATCCCTTTTAAAATCAGGCTTTTGAAAACAACCTTATTCCAATCCAAAGAGACTGGTTTCGCCGAGATTCCCAGCATAGCAATCTTACCACCGTTGATCATCAAATCAATCATTGAATGAATCGCATCTTCAATCCCAGACATCTCCAAACCGACATCAAAGCCTTCTTCCATATGAAGTTCAGCCATGACACCCCGTAATTTGGCATCAATTTCATCAGCAGTCTTACAGTCGCTGACATTAACCGCGGCGTCTGCCCCCATTTGTTTAGCCAAACTTAAACGATAGTCATTAACATCAGTAATCACCACATTTTTAGCGCCAACTTTTTTACAAATTGCCACCGCCATACAGCCTATCGGACCGGCACCTGTAATTAATACATCTTCACCGATCAAATCAAAAGACAACGCGGTATGAGCGGCATTACCAAATGGATCCAGCATGCTGGCAATATTGTCCGAAACGTATTCCGGCAATTTAAACACATTAAATGCCGGCAGAGCTAAATATTCTGCAAAACATCCCGGACGGTTAACGCCCAAACCAATAGTATTGGGACACAAATGAAATTTTCCAGCCCGACAATTACGACAGCTACCGCAAACAATATGCCCCTCGGCAGAAACGCGATCACCAACATGAAGATTTTTTTGGTGAACACCGCTACCAATCTCAATAATTTCACCAACAAACTCATGTCCAACATGCATCGGCGTTGGAATAGTAGCCTGCGCCCACGCATCCCATTTATAAATGTGCAGATCAGTACCACAAATTGCCGTCTTCTTAATTTTAATCAAAACCTCATCATCTTTGATGGTTGGTTTATCAACTTCACCCATCCAGATACCTGGTTCGCGGCGCTCTTTAATTAATGCTTTCATTTTGGTCATATCTTTACCTTACTAAATAACTTTTAATTCTTTACCAACCGCAG
Organism: uncultured Neisseria sp.; assembly: GCA_964488065.1. Classification (GTDB taxonomy): domain Bacteria; phylum Pseudomonadota; class Gammaproteobacteria; order Burkholderiales; family UBA11063; genus Aquella. The sequence continues at coordinate 33,518 of CAZATM010000084.1, read as the reverse complement.
TAAATGCAGCAATCGCTTTGTCAATCTGCTCTGGCGTATGTTTAGCAGACATCTGGGTTCTAATCCGCGCCTTGCCTTTTGGCACTACCGGGAATGAGAACGGAATTACATAAATCCCATGCTGTAACAATTTTTGTGCAAATTCAACCGCAATTTTTTCATCATAGAGCATAACCGGAATAATCGGATGTTCACCGGGAACCAGATCAAAACCGGCTTTACTCATACCATCACGAAATTGCTTTTTATTGCGCTCTAATTGTTCACGTAGTTCATTGGCCGCAACCACTTTCTCCAACACCGTCATTGAGGCGGCAGTAATCACCGGCGCCAGCGAGTTAGAAAATAAATACGGGCGTGCTTTATTTCGCAATAGATCTATTACCGATTTTTTTGCTGAAATATAGCCACCAGATGCACCACCTAGAGCTTTACCTAAAGTACCGGTCATAACATCAATCCGACCTTCAACGCCACAATATTCCGGCGTGCCACGTCCATTTTTGCCGGTAAAACCAGTAGCGTGCGAATCATCAACCAATACCAATGCGTTATACTTATCTGCCAAATCACAAATTGATTTCAAATCAGCGATAATTCCATCCATGGAAAACACACCGTCAGTGGCAATCATTTTAAATCGAGCACCAGCCGCATCCGCCGCCTTTAACTGCTCTTCCAAATCAGCCATATTATTGTTTTTATAGCGGAAGCGTTTCGCTTTACACAAGCGCACACCATCAATAATTGAAGCATGATTTAGTTCATCCGAAATAATTGCATCTTCAGCACCAAGCATGGTTTCAAACACGCCACCATTGGCATCAAAGCATGAACCAAATAAAATCGTATCTTCAAAACCTAAAAATTTGCTAATCGCACTTTCCAAATCCTTATGAATTTGATTGGTTCCACAAATGAAACGCACTGAAGCCATTCCGTAACCATACTTATCCAGCGCAGCTTTAGCTCTGGTAATTACATCGGCATCATCCGCCAATCCCAGATAGTTATTGGCACAAAAGTTAATCAATTCGCTACCGTCTTTAAGCACTACCCGCGGGTTTTGCGGATTCACAATTATACGTTCGGGTTTATATAATTTACCGTCAATTAGTTCCTGAACCTGTCCTTCAATATGTTGATAATAGCTTTTATTCATGTCCACTCCTTTTAAAAATTTAACCTCAGGGATATTATACCGTTTTTTTACCGCAAAAGAATATAAGCAGCGCAGCAACAACTTTGGATTAATAACGGCAACAACAAAAAATCCGTTATAAACTTATCATCGGTCCAGGTGGGCAATTAGCCACGAACGCCGGAACAGATTCATTTGCAAAAGGAAGATTATTCCACGTCGCATCACCCGGTTTAGATAAAACCATATATGCCCAATGGCTTACCGATCCGCCACCAGAAGCTGGCGCTGTCATAGTATTAACCATTGTCCACTGCCCATTTACCTGCACCATATTACCCATTGGCTGATTAATTATCGAACCGTCGCTAGTATTAAACATGGTTAAATGCACCACCCCTTGTGGCGTAACCTCACCCAGTACATATTGACACCCTGGTACACTCTCTGCCTGCGAAAGCTTGGCAACAACAATACCAGTAAAATAGCCATTGAAATAATCAGTTAGATGAAAAACTGTTTGATCTCTTATAACACTAAACCGACTGGGATCACTGCCGCTTTGAGCAATTGCGGAGAGACCTTGTTCTGGAACTACCCAATAGGTATCCTTAAACCACGACCAATCATTGTACGTCGGAGAAGTCGATGATGATTCCGCCACCGCGTGACAGGCTACCTGTCCCAACAAAGAAGCACCTAAAATAAAAGACAACAAACAACGCACATAGGTTTTATTAGCAATTTTTAGTTTTATAGCCACGAGAAACTCCTCAGATAAAAAATAAATTTTGCACATCTAACTTTAAATACCATCATGTCAAGACTTAAATCAATCACATTTCACTGTACTGCGGACCCGAACCACCAGAGGGAACTGCCCACTTGATATTTTGTGTCGGATCTTTTATATCACAAGCTTTACAGTGAATACAATTTTGGGCATTAATCTGAAATACTGATTTACCCTGCTGATGAATTATTTCATAGACCCCAGCCGGACAAAACCGAGTTTCCGGTGCCGCATATTCGACCCAATTAACTGCAATTGGGACAACCTGATCCTTTAGCAGTAAATGACAGGGTTGATTTTCATCATGGCTTAAATTGGCTAAATGCACCGATGAGGCTTTATCAAAAGTAATCTTACCATCATAGGCTGGGTATCGCAGTGGAGCAAAGCGCGATTTATGTTCCAAACGCTCATGGTCGGCATGCTTGATCTTGAGTGTCCACGGTACTTTGCCGCGCAATAAAAATTGTTCAACACCAGTGTAAATAATCCCCGCCAGCCGTCCATATTGAAATGCCGGACGAATATTCCGTGCGGCGTACAATTCATCATGTAGCCAACTGCGGCGCAATGCCCGGGGATAATCGCTGGCAAGCGGCGCATTATTCATTAAGGCTAAATTAATCGCATCCGCCGCCAACATTCCGGATTTTATTGCATTATGAACACCTTTGATCCGTGGGACATTGATAAATCCAGCGCTATCACCACACAGCACGCCACCGGAAAAAACCAGTTGTGGCAAAGCCTGAATACCACCTTCAACAACTGTACGCGCTCCATATTCAATTCGTTCGCCATTCTCCAGCACACGGCGAATTTGTGGATGAAGTTTAAAGCGTTGAAACTCATCATACGGGCTTAAATAGGGATTTTTATAATCTAGCGCCGTTACCAAGCCAACTGACACCAAACCATCCGCCAAATGATAGAGAAATCCGCCGCCATAGCTGGCATTATCTAACGGGTAACCCAAAGCATGAATAATTTTACCGGGCTGATGAACCTGCGGCGCAACCCGCCACACTTCCTTGATCCCCAAGCCGTACGTTTGTGGTTGAGAATTGGCATTTAAGTTAAATTCGGCAATAAGCCGTTTGCTCAGTGAACCGCGACAGCCTTCTGCCAAGATTGTCTGTCGCGCACGAATTTCCATCCCCAACTGGTAATTACCACTCGGTGTTCCATCGGCATTGACCCCCATATCTCCGGTTATAACGCCCTGCAATTTGCCACTCCCAATAACTGCTTCGGCTGCCGGAAAACCCGGATAAATTTCTACTCCCAAATCTTCAGCCACTAGTGCCAATTTACGGCACAACTGGCTAAGACTGATAATGTAACAGCCATCACTGCGCCAGTGCTTGGGAATCGGCAATTCGAAACTGCGTTTGGTTGTCAAATAAAGTAATTTTTCATTATTAACTTCAGTCATTACCGGGAAATCCATCTCGCGCCAGTGCGGCAACAGCTCATCCAAGCCGCGGGGATCCATTACACAGCCAGAAACTATATGTGCGCCAACCTCGCTGCCCTTTTCCAGAACACAGACCGAAATTTCCCGGTTATCACGATTTGCCAGCTGTTTCAATCTAATTGCTGCCGCCAATCCAGATGGTCCAGCACCAACCACCACCACATCGTATTCCATTACATCGCGTTGCATTTACTCTCCCGCTAAATTATGTGTATAGGTCGCATTTTAGCATATTATCCGACCAATCTACCTGGTTATACCCATCACCTAGACTAGCATATCGCACAACATTGGGCAAAAAAATATGCCGGCGTATTTACCGACATTTTTACATTGGTTAATCCAGATCAACAACACTGGAAACCGCCTTGACTTCCAATTGTTCACCGGTTCGTTCCTGAATGAAATTCATCAAATAATAACATAGCTCGCGGCAATTCTCGCCGGTCGCACCGGATATCACAAATATCTGGTCAAACAGAGTGTTAGTATCATATTTCTTAAATTCACCAACAAAATCATCAATAATTTGCTGGCGTTCTTCTTCAAGAATTAAATCAACTTTGTTAATCACCAAATAGCGCGGCTTATTGTACAATTCTTCAGAATATTTAGCCAACTCGTTAACGATTGCCACTGCCGAGGTAACAATATCAGTGCTCTCATCCTGCGGAGCAATATCAACGATATGCAATAATATCTTGGTTCGCTGTAAATGTTTAAGGAATTTATGCCCCAAGCCCAAGCCCTCGGCGGCGCCCTCAATCAATCCGGGAATATCGGCAATAACAAAACTGCGTTCGGCATCAACCCGCACCACGCCCAGATTTGGGTGCAAGGTCGTAAATGGATAATCGGCAACTTTAGGTTTAGCCGCAGAAACTGCACGAATAAAGGTTGATTTACCGGCATTGGGCAAACCCAATAAACCTACATCGGCTAAGACCTTTAATTCCAGGCGTAAATTGAGGCGTTCGCCCTCTTCGCCTTTGGTGGTTTGCCGTGGCGCCCGATTGGTAGAAGATTTAAAATGAATATTACCCAAGCCGCCCTTACCGCCTTTGGCAACTACAAATTCTTCGCCATTAACATCCAGATCTGCCATGGTTAATCCGGTTTCTTCGTCAATAATCGTGGTTCCAACCGGAACTTTAAGATAAACATCTTCACCTTTGTGACCATAGCAATCGGCACCGCGACCATGTTCACCATTTCTAGCGGCATATTTTTTCACAAAGCGATAATCCACCAAGGTATTGATATTATTATCGGCAACCATGATTACCGATCCGCCCTTGCCGCCATCGCCACCGTCCGGACCGCCTTTTTCAATAAATTTCTCGCGGCGGAACGACATACAACCATTACCGCCATTGCCGGCGATTACTTCAATTTTAGCTTCATCGATAAATTTCATGTGTTTTTCCAGTAACTTTTTCAGGTATAATTAAGCTCGCAATTTTACCACACTGCCGAAGTCCAGCCAGTATTCTTGTCACTGAGTTACGCAAATTAACGCGTGGCATAGTGGCGCTGGACAAAAAAATATATTTCCGGCACCTCTCATAATCAGGAATTATAAATAATGCTTAATAAATCACAATTATTTGCCGCAATACTAGAGCAAGCACCGCAATTAAAAGCGCTCGGTGAGCAATTATTCAATACTCCCGAATTGGGTTTTAAAGAATATCGCACCCGCGAGATTCTGTTGCAGGAGTTTGCCAAGCTCCCGAATCTAAAAATTCAGCAAAATCTGGCGCTTACCGGTTTCAGCGTTGATCTGGTTAATCCGCAGGCGACACACACTCTTGCGTTAATTGCCGAATTGGATGCAGTTTATCAACCGGGACATTTTGCAGCCGCAAGTGATGGCGCAGCACATTGTTGCGGACATGATTCCCAAATGGTGATCATGCTGGCGGTAGCGCAGGCGCTTTGCCGGCAGCAATTACCATTTAATTTACGGATAATTTTTACTCCTGCCGAAGAATTTTTGGATTTGGATTACCGCCAGCAATTACAAGCCGCCGGAAAAATTCACTATCTTTCGGGCAAACAAGAAATGATCCGCCTAGGCGTTTTTGACAAGGTTAGCGCCGCGATTGCGGTGCACAGTATGGGACAAAGCGCTGATCGTGATTTTGATCTCAATACTGCGCTGGCGGGATTTATTATCAAACGCGCAACTTTTCACGGTAAATCGGCGCATGCCGGAGCAGCACCGGAACAAGGAATAAATGCCCTCAATGCGGCATCATTGGCACTATCTGCAATCGCCTATATTCGCGAAACCTTCCCCGATCATGAGCATATTCGGGTTTCCCCGGTAATAAAACCGGTCAATTGGGCGGCAAATGTCATTCCCGAGCAAGCTCAATTAGAAATGTATATCCGCGCCGCCAGCGTAGATGCCATGCAAATAACCGCCGCTAAAATTGATAACTGTTTACAGGGTGCGGCACTGGCGATCGGCTGTAAACTAGAGATTGACAACATCCCCGGTTATTTACCGCTTAAACAGGATCAATCACTGACCGAGCTAGCCTATAGGAATGCGGTGGAATTAACCGCTGCCATGCGAATTTCAGCCACCAGTAAAATTGTTGCAGCCAGCGGTGATATTGGCGATTTATCCTTGCTGATGCCGACTATCCAAATTGGTTATTCCGGCTACCGTGGAACTATTCACGGCTGCGATTTTGCAATCGCGGATGCCGAAAAGATTTATGTAAAAACTGCGCAATTAGTTAGCGGAATAGTTTGCGACTTAGCCAATAATCCCGCCCTACTAACCGAACTATCGGCAGCCTATCCCAAAATTGATGTCCAGCAATACCAAAAAATCCTCGGTGACCAATCATGACCGCCAATCTGATTCGGCGTACAGTATTTGTAATCGCGCTACTAGCCATCATCTGGGTTGCGCAAAGAATCGGCAAATTAACCCTGGAATTTCATTCGCTTAAAATAGTAATTTTGCCGATGGTGCTTGCGGCACTGATAATCATGTTGTTGGCAATTCCGCCATTGCGTAGAAAACTCCCGCTCCTGAAATCAATCTATCACCCGGAACATATTGAATTTTGCAGCCGTTATACCCTATTACTATTGCTCCCGCTACTGGCGCGGATGAGTATTTATGTCGGTCCCTATGTTTCGCAAGTTTTACACGACAGTCTGGGCTTTTTACTTTCGGAATTAGGCGGAGTCGGAACGGTTATTTTTGGAATGCCACTGGCATTGTTATTGGGGTTAAAGCGCTCAAGCATTGGCGCCTGTCTTGGTGTTGGCCGTGAAGGTGAACTGGGTTTCATCAGCGAAAAATTCACGCTTAATTCTGCCGAAGGACAAGGGGTACTGGCGGTCTATTTGATCGGTACTTTACTCGGTGCATTGATTTTTAGCATTTTAATTCCCATCTTAGCGGTATTTGGATTTAGTCCGCTGGCACTGGCAATGGCAAGCGGTGTTGGCAGCGCGTCAATGATGACAGCCGCTGCCAGTAGCGTCAGCGCCCTTTATCCGGATCAAAGCGCACAAATTTTTGCTTATGCGGCACTAAGCAACCAAGTCGTGGCGGTATTGGGAACCTATCTGATGCTATTTATCAATTATCCGCTATGTGAGTGGATTTATGCCCGCTATAATCGTCTTAGAGGAAGTAACTAATGCCTTATTCTCTGCCTAAAGCCTGTGCCATATTGATTTTTGGCGGGATGCTGACACTGTTCTCGCAATTTGCCGCGCAGATAAAAGTCAGCCTCGGCTCAGTGATTGGAATTGCGCTGATCATTGTTATTTGTCTATCTGCGATGTTATTGCAAAAATTATTTCATAAAATCCGTTATCCGTTACTAGGATGGGTAGCAACTCTGGCACTAATTCTATGCCTGCCGCAGTCACCATGCTATGCTGTCCTTCAGCGCTATATGTCACAGGTCGATTTTTTATCAATCACTGTTCCGATTTTAACTTTTGCCGGAATTGCGGTTGCTGATCGCTTAGTGGAATTAAAAAATATTGGTTTACGGGTGATTATCGTGGCAATTTTTGTTTTTGGCGGGCGCTTATTGTTATCAGCGATTTTTGCCCAACTAATTTTAAATTGGTCTAAATAAGACCTAATCTGATGTTAATCTTTAATTCCAGTACGTTCCAAGGATCTGATTATGCTCGGTTATTTGAATAATCCGCAATTAAGCACCACCAAAGAGGGCTATCCCGGCAATGCGCTGGTGGATGGGCGGTTTTTAAATTATCAAAAAACGACACCGCCGAATTGGAAACAGATTTTACGCTGGCAATTGAGCTATACCCCGCAAAAAACGCTTAACCGCTATTCCCGCTACCGCCCAGAGCGAATTAATGATCTTCGTTTATCGGATAACACCATCACCAAAATTGTCTGGTTGGGACATGCCAGCTATTTATTGACGCTGAATGGAAAAAATATTTTGATTGATCCGGTTTTTCGTTCATTGCCACTGATTAAACGGCGGGTTAAAATTCCATTTACGATTGCAAAATATCAGCCGATTGATTATATTTTGATCAGTCACGCTCATTATGATCACTTGGATAAAAAAACACTGGTGCAATTATCTAAGCTGAACCCCGCTGCCGTAATTTACTGTGGGCTAAATACCGCTGAGTTACTTAGAACGTGGAAAATCAGCAACCCAATTTGTGAAGCCGGCTGGTATCAACAATTCCCACTTAACGATGACAGGGTAGAATTTTACTTTTTACCGGCACAGCATTGGTCCAACCGCAGTTTAAAAGACCGCAACCGCCGCTTATGGGGGAGCTTTATTATCAAAAATCATGCTACATGTATTTATTTTATGGGCGATAGCGCTGCCGCCGGTCATTTTGCTGAAATTGGTCAACTCTTCCCGCAAATTGATTATGCGATCATGGGGATTGGCGCCTATCAACCGCAATACATTATGCACAGCAGCCATTTAACTCCGGAAGAAGCTCATCAGGCGTACCAAGCATTGGGCGCAAGATATTTCATTCCAATGCATTATGGAACCTATATCCTCTCGGATGAACCGTTGCGCGAACCACTGCAAAAAATCCGCGAGCTCTTTAAATCACAACCGCAGCAGCTTTGTGAACTAGCTATTGGCGAAATATTAGCAATTCCGAGCTAAGACAATATTATTTTACCCGTTTAGTATGGCATAGTGATAAAATTACTCCCCGAAATAATCTTTTGTTGGTGGACGATATGCAAAGTATGCAGCAAAACTGGAATAGCTCCTATCTATATGGCTCAAACAGTGATTTCATCGAAGAATTATACGAACTATATCTTGACGATGTTAATGCAGTTGATAGTAAATGGCGTGCCTATTTCGATTCCTTACAGGATAACGGGCAAAAAGACGTTAACCATAATGACATAAAACAAAAATTCTCAATTCTGACTTCTCATCCCAATTTATTAGCCGGTTCCGGCGAAGTTTTAAGCAGCGCGCAAACTAAGGTTTATGGTCTGATTGCTTCCTATCGCGCCTGGGGACATAAATTTGCCAAGCTTGATCCGCTTAAGCGCCAAGAAATTGAACGACCGCAAGAATTATCGCTGAGTTTATTTGGTCTGGAAAATGAGCTGGAAAATGAATTTTATGACGATTATGATTTGCGCAAAGCTAAAAAAGCCAAGCTAAAAGACATTATTGCCAAATATGAGGCAATTTATTGCGGCAGCTCGGCCTTTGAAATTGCGTTCATTAGTGAATTGGCTGAGCAAGAGTGGTTACGCGACTATATCGAAAGCAACTATCTAACTTTTGCATTAAGCAATGATGAAAAGAAACAAGTTTTGGGTAAGCTCACAGAAGCTGAAGGCTTGGAAAAATATCTGCATACCAAATATGTCGGTCAAAAACGCTTTTCGTTGGAAGGCGGCGAGACTTTAATTCCAATGTTGGATCGAATCATCAATCAGTCTGGTAAAGACGGGGTGAGAGAAATTCATTTGGGAATGGCGCATCGCGGACGCTTAAATACTTTAGTCAATATAACCGGCAAAGCACCACAGAAATTATTCGACGAATTTGACGGCAATTATCCGCATTATGATTTCGTCACCAGCGGAGACGTTAAGTATCATAAAGGTTATAGTTGTGAATATGTGATTAACGGCGGCGATAAAATCAAAGTCAGTCTGGCTTATAACCCATCACATCTGGAAGTAATCAATCCGGTGGTACAGGGAATTGTCCGGGCGCGACAAGATCGCTTGCCGGAAAACAAACATAGCGTAATGGGCATTCTGATTCACGGCGATTCAGCATTAATCGGTCTGGGCACCAATCAAGCGGTATTTAACATGAGCAAAACCCGCACCTATGGCGGCTATGGATTGATTCATATTGTAGTAAACAATCAAGTTGGTTTTACCACCTCGCGAGTCAGCGATAACCGTTCATCGCGTTATTGCAGCGATATTGCGAAAATGATTGAGGCACCTGTGATTCACGTTAATGGCGATGATTTGCGGGCGGTAATTTTCGCTACTGATTTGGCTGTTGAATATCGCCAAAAGTTTGCCAAAGACATTATGCTGGATTTGGTATGTTTCCGCCGCCATGGGCATAATGAAGCTGATGATCCAACTTTGACTCAACCATTAATGTATGCCAAAGTGAAACAACATCCCGGCACTCGTGCCCGCTTTGCCGAAGAATTATTAGCCGCGGGAGTTATTGCCGAGGGTGATGCTAATCGCATGATTGAAGACTACCGTGATGGCTTGGTAAAAGGAATCCATATTCATCAGGATAAGATGCTGCCATTACCACGTTATCAGTTTGAAACCAAAAAATACCTTGGGACTCAATGGAATGAAAAAGTAAGCACCAAAATCAGCAAGAAAAAACTCGCTGAGCTGGCAGAGAAAGTCGTGCGCTTACCGCTTGACCCGGAATTTAAATTGCATCCAACCGTGGCTAAACTGGTTGAGACCAGAAAAGCCATGGCCGCCGGCACTCAAGCACTTGATTATGGTATGGCCGAAACTTTAGCCTATGCCGCAATCTTGGATGATGGCATCAGCGTCCGTTTAAGCGGTGAAGATGCCGGACGGGGAACTTTCTCGCATCGTCATGCCACTTGGCATAATATGAACCGTAAGCAATTAAGCGAAGGCATCCATATTCCGCTAAAAAATGCGATGAATAACAGTTGGTTCGCGGTCTATGATTCAATCCTAAATGAGGAAGGTGTCCTCGGTTTTGAATATGGCTATAGTCTCGAAACCGCTAAAAACTTAACTATTTGGGAAGGTCAATTCGGTGATTTTGCCAATGGTGCGCAAGTTATCATTGATCAATTCATCGTTTCCGGTGAAGCCAAATGGGGAAATCTCAGTCGTTTGACCATGATTTTGCCGCACGGGTTTGATGGACAGGGACCAGAGCACTCTTCGGCACGGATCGAGCGATTCTTGCAATTAGCTGCTGAAAATAACATCATTACCGTAATTCCGTCAACTGCCGCACAAATGTTCCATCTGATTCGTCGGCAAGCTCTAAGCAATTATGTAAAACCGTTGGTAATTTTCATGTCCAAACGTTTGTTGCGCTTTAAAGATGCGATGAGTGATATCAGCGAAATTACTAATGGCGAATTTCTGCCGGTAATTGCAGATGATGGTGCTAAAAAATCTGCGGAACGGGTTATTTTATGTAGCGGACAAGTTTATTACGACTTATTAAAAACTCGTACCGATAATGGCTTAAATGATAAGGTTGCGATCATCCGGATTGAGCAACTCTATCCATTCCCATCTGAATTGGTCAAAGCTGAACTGTCGAAGTATAGCAAAGCTAAAGAATTTGTTTGGGCACAGGAAGAACCATATAATCAAGGCGCATGGTTACAGATTCGTGAAGAACTGGATGAGTGTTTAAGCGGCAAATTGCGTTTTGCTGCCGCTGCGCGTCCACGTGCTGCTGCTCCAGCGTGTGGCACCAGCACCATGCATAATCAACAGCTCGCCAATTTATTGGCGCAAGCATTTGGTAAATAGCCGCGATGGCGCGCCAGATTAATATTTTAGGCTTTATTGCGCTGGGATCGTTTGTATTGGGAATGATCCCCAGCATTGGCATGTGGTTTTCGATCATCGGTATGATTTTGACCATGATTCTGTACTCTCTGGTTGATAAATTGGGTTATGGCACCAACTTATTTAAAATTAATCTCTATCAATGGATTGCCGTAATTATTCCATTACTGGTATTATCATTGCTGGGGGTTAAATTTGCCGAAGCAGGTAATGACCGCGGAGTAAATTTGGTATTATTGGGTTTATGCTTGGTACTATTATTGTTTCTTGCCGGTGTAAATTATTTGGTGGCAAAAAACTTGACATTGATCGGGCACAAAAGTAGTAATTTATGGTTTAGGGTCAGCGGCGGGTTAACTAAAGTGGGCGCTTATACCATGCCGGTATTGATTGGTCTTATTTTTGTGATGCTGGCGCAACCAATTTTCTTATTGGGCTGTATCACGTATAAACCGCAAGCAAACGGCGAATGATGTGATGGATAGTGATTAATTAAGTGGTGGTGATTGTTTGTCAAAAGGTAACTGCTTGGGCTATATCGCAAAAACATTGTTGCAAGTTCTTGTACATCTATTGTGCATAACAAGACACATGTGTCGGCTTTGCTCCTGGTTTTTGCGGCATCTTCCGGTGGTTACAGCAAATTTGTGCATAAGTAGTTACGTAATTAGTTTTATTGGGAAAGTACTATGAAAATTGAAATTAAAGTTCCGCAATTACCGGAATCAGTCAGTGAAGCAGTGTTATTAAATTGGCATAAACAAGTTGGACAATTCTTCAACCGCGAAGAAAATCTGATTGATTTGGAAACCGATAAAGTTGTTTTGGAATTGCCTTCTCCAGAGGCAGGGGCATTGGTTGAAATTATCGGCAAACCCGGTGATATTGTTAAAAGTGGACAGCTTATTGCGTATTTAGATACCGATGCTAAACCGGCTGCTGTAGCACCAGCCGCTCCTACTGACGCCGTTGCAACTCCAGTTGCCACCGCTCCCGTAAGTGCTTCTGCTGCTAAAGCCACAGAGGTTAAAGCAATGCCGGCTGCGAGCAAAATTGCCGCCGATAACGGTGTTGATTTAAATAAAGTTAGTGGCAGCGGGCGTGGTGGACGAGTGCTCAAAGAAGATGTGCTGGGTGCTATGAGCGGTAAAGGCTCACGCATCGAAGAACGAGTACCAATGAGCCGCTTACGGAAACGGGTTGCCGAAAGATTATTGGAAAGTCAATCAACCAACGCAATCTTGACTACCTTCAATGAAGTCAATATGAAGCCAATCATGGATTTGCGCGCCAAATACAAAGACAGTTTTGAGAAAAAACATGGTGTAAAACTTGGTTTCATGTCATTCTTTGTTAAAGCCGCAGTCCATGCGTTAAAACAATATCCAGTAGTTAATGCCTCAGTTGATGGTGAAGATATTGTTTATCATGGTTATTTTGATATTGGTATTGCCGTAGGTTCGCCACGTGGATTGGTAGTGCCGATTTTACGCAATGTTGAAAATATGTCAATTGCGGATATTGAGAAACAAATTGCCGATTTCGGAGTCCGTGCCAAAGACGGTAAGCTTGATTTGGAAGAGTTAACCGGCGGCACATTCTCGGTAACCAATGGTGGAACTTTTGGCTCGATGATGAGTACCCCAATCATTAATCCGCCACAATCGGCAATTTTGGGAATGCACGCTACTAAAGAGCGCGCGGTGGTTGAAAATGGACAAATTGTTGCCCGTCCAATGATGTATCTGGCACTATCCTATGATCACCGGATTATTGATGGTCGTGAAGCAGTATTAACACTAGTAGCAATTAAAGATGCTCTGGAAGATCCGGCGCGTTTGTTGTTGGATATCTAAAAAAGGCCATTAAAAAATAAGGTAGGTACCACTGTGCCTGCCTTTTTTCATTATTATGTTAAAAAACGCAAGCAATAATTTATATCGCCAGGTTATATTGGTAATTTCCGCGGTCGTTCTCGAATATTATCAATTTACCTTGTTTATGATTCTGGCAATTCCGATTGAACGGGATTTGCTGCCATTAGCCGATCATGCCTGGCAACATTGGTTTGGCTTGTCAATATTTGTTCTGGCGGGATTTTGTCGTCCTTTGGGTGGCATTATCTACGCGCTGGTTCGCGATCGAACTAACCGCAGTGTTTTTTTCGTCCATGCACTATTAGGATTATCAGTAATTAGCCTGATCATGGGATTTTTACCAACTGCAAATACCATTGGTATTTTTGCCCTGCTGATTTTAGTTTTAGCACGGATATTCCAAGGTATGATTTTAGGTGCCGCCGTTCCGGAAGCCATCATTTATTTTTATGAAAATACTGCTCCACAATTTCGAGTCCTGACAACCAACTTGGTAAATTTCTCGATCAGTCTTGGGTTTTTATTGGCAATTGTTTTTTCGGTAATCAGCAATAGCTTTTTCAGCTACGAAAGCTGGCGGGTCGGATTAGTTTTATGTGGTATAATTAATCTGATAGTTGCCTTGCGTTTTGGACGGGTTTCCAAGCGCCGAGCATCGACCCAATTGATTTCACAAATAAGACCAGATTGGCAATTTATCCGCCTATTTACCGATTATAAACTGGTGTTATTACGCTTGATTGGCTTTGCAACTTTTTTAACCAGCGGCTTGGCAGTGTTTTACTATGTCCTTCCCAGCTATTTGTATGAATATTTTCATTATCCACGCTGGCAGATTCATCTAAATGGTGCTTGCGTAGTGGTAGGGTTTGTCATTGGTCTGGGGCTAGCTATTTTCTACCATGAGAATCTCAACAAAAATTTTTATCTGAGCCTAAGCTTTATTATGAAAATATTGCTGGTATTTGTATTTCATACTTATCTGCGGCATAATTTATTTGAAACGATAATTTTAAATGCAATCTGTAGCTGTTTATTCGGTTTTTTCATGGCGAAGCTGCCGATATTAATTGTCAGTTCTTTTCCGCCGGAATTACGCTATGCCGGGGTTAGCTTAATTTACAACCTGAGTTTCGGTGTAATTTCCGGATTTAGTCATTATGGCGTGCGCTGGCTGATTCACATTACCAAAAGCTTATATTCGCCATCAATGTACATCATTTTTTTTAGTTATATTTCTTTGATTTGTCTATGGTTTATGTCAAAAGAATCATTCTACGTCTATCGGGAAGATTCATAGTTTAGGAGCACGAAAGTAATGGAGTTTTTAGGGATTATGTTTAGTGGCGCATTATTTGTGCTCGGAGTAATTGCGGGGATCGGTCCACAAAACCTCAATACCATGACGCATGGAATTCGCCGTAATCATGAATTTGCAGTTGCTACAACTTGCTTTGTCGCCGATGCTATTTTGATTATTTTGGGCGTACTTGGATTAAAATTTACCAATTCACGCGAATTAGTAATGATTATTAATATTGTTGGGGTAGCTTTTTTAACTTGGTATCTATGGTTAAAACTTCGCGGGTTAAATCAACCGCACGAGCATAAGCTCAAAACCGAAATCGTTGGCAAAAAAGTCGCCATCTTCCGTGCCCTCGCTCTAACCTGGCTTAATCCACTAGTATTCATTGATACCATCGTGGTAATCGGCGGCGCTTCTACCCACTATCTCGGCTGGAAAAACTGGGCATTTTTATTCGGCGCGCTATTGGGGGATTTTATCTGGCTCTTTGGATTAACCTTAATTTCACGGACTTTTGCCGAACGGTTGAATCGGCCAAAAGTTTGGCTGGCAATTGATATTTCAACGATTATTTTAGTCGCATATGTGTTGATTAAAATGCTGTCATTCTTCTTTGGCTAGGAAAAATATGATTTTTGGAATCGGACATGATATTGTTGAAAATCAGCGAATTTACGAACTGCTTGATAAATATGGTGAAAATTTTGCCCGCCGGGTTTTGACAACTCCCGAATTAGCACTTTACCATCATCGCAGCGATCGGGTGAAATTTATCGCTAAACGCTTTGCTGCCAAAGAAGCCTTTGCCAAAGCCTGTGGTACTGGTTTGCGTGAGCCGGTACTATTATCGGCAATCAGCATCGTTAATGATGAGCTTGGCAAACCGTTGTTGGTTTTCACCAGTGCACTGGAAATCTGGCTTAAAAATCGTGGAATTACTAAATGGCATTTGAGTCTCAGCGATGAGCGCCAATTAAGTAGTGCCATGGTAGTTTTAGAGTCGTAGTGTTGTAAAATTCTGCAGCTTTGCGAATTAAATACAAATAATTTAGATTAATCCACCTCTTTAGTCAATTGTCATATCTAAAAAACTCAGATTATGCTAAAATCAATTAATTAAAATTTTATAAGGACAATGGCGATGAAAAAACTGTTGATTGGAATAATTTTGTTATCCGGTATTTTATTGGCATACGCCGATGAAGCGGCGACTCCAAATAGTAACGGCAGTGGCGCATATGTCAATTTGAATTTTGGTTTGGCCAATCAATCTTATACGCCAACCGGCTTATTTACCACCAATGCCAATGTCGGTTATAACTTCAATCACGCATTGGCAGTTGAAGCTGGTTATACCAACTTGGCGGGCAGCGAATTTGGTGCCACTCAAACTAATAATATCTTTGATGTTGCCGTTAAAGGAACGATCCCGTTTAATAGTGTCTTTTCGTTGTACGGACGCTTGGGTGGCGGTTTGAATTATTTTAGTTGGGGCGGGGTTGCTAATGTTGGAACTCCAGGATGGTACGCCAATCAGCGCAGTAGCGTTAATTTTGTTGGTTTAGCTGGAATTGGCGGTAGTTTTGCATTATCCCGGCATTTTGATTTACGGCTGGAAGACACCATGTTTATCCCAATGGGTGGTGGTAATCCAACAGTTGGACAAAGCAATCTAGTATTGGGTGGTGTCCAGTATAATTTCTAATGCACCCTTTTAGATAAAAATCCCTGAGAAATTTCAGGGATTTTTATTTAGCTATTGCGGATGGGTACAATTATAACAACCAGCATAATTTACACGGTGGTTGATTCGGGAAGCAATGCCGGCAACAATGTTTTTTTCGATATGCTTTCCGCGGACTTGACACTCCGAATAGCGCTTTCAATAACTGAGCTTTCCTTGACAATCGCACTTTCAACTACAGCACTTTCCTTCATTGCTTGGCTTTCAACTACTGCTACTACAGGTTTGGCATTTGGTGCTGGAGTCGGTTTTGGTAAATATAATGGACCTTTATAACCACACGCCACCAAAATAGTGGCAAAGGAGACCATTGGAATAAATTTTTTCATAATTGGGAATCCCAAAAAATATTGTTTCTTGCCATTTCCGTCTATCTATATCCAAAATCTATTTAAATAATCTTCGCTGGCAAAAATTTAATTAGCCTTACTTACTTGGGCTAAACGCATCGGAAAAGAATGCAGTTTTGGTCAGCTGTAATTTGCTAGTGGTTAAATTATATAAATGTTCAATCATTGCCGGATTACCGCAAGCATAAACCTCAAAAGAACTCAAATCACTATAGTATTCTTCAACGCACTGCGCAATTGTTCCGTTAAAATAGCCAGCCGGAGTATTCTCTTGCGCGCATAATTGCACCTTAAGGTTTAACGCTGCCTGCCATGGCTCCAGCAATTCAGTCAGATAAAAATCTTCCGGACGATTATTGCCCCATACCAGATGAATTTGTCGGTGATTGCCGGTTGCCTGCAAATATTCCAATAAAGATTTTATCGGTGCAAAACCAGTTCCGCCACAAACCAGCAGAATCGGTGCTGAACTTTTCTCCTGCAAGGTAAACGACCCCAGTGGCCCCTTAAAACGCAAAATCTGGTTGACTGCCAACTTATTCCACACCGCTTCGGAAAACAGCCCGCCCGGACGATGCCGAATATGCAATTCAAGAGAACCCTTATTGGTCGGTGAATTGGCAATTGAATAACTCCGCGCTTGCCCTTCAAACAGGATATCCACATATTGCCCGGCATAAAAATCAAAAACCTGATTCGCCGGCAAACGTAATTTCAATACCGCTACCGATCCGCTCTTTTCCAATGATTCAATTTTTGCCGGCAGGGTTTTAATCGGAAAACCATTACTAAAACCCGGCAAATCAAGGGTAATATCACTATTTGCTCGTGCCTTGCAGGTTAAAATATAATTATCTGCGGCTTCCTCGGCAGATAATGCCGACAAGTTATATTGATCATGCGTGACCTGCCCACTGGCTAACTTGCATTTACAGGCACTACAAGCACCATCTTTACAACTATGCGGCAAATTGATTCCCGCAGCTAGCGCCGCACTTAAAATCGTTTCACCCTCAACATTAAACTCCAAATTAGCGGGTGAAATAGTAACTTTATGACTCATAAATAATCCTAATCAAGTGTCAGTTAAATTGTACCAGATTGTACCATAATCAGAACTCAAAATAACCTCGTTTGAATATAATTGACAAAAATTAACGATTATATCCGCCGTTCCCAAAAAATGATATTATAATCTCTGTTTAAACCATATTAAAATAAGGAGTCACATGCGCAAAATTCTGCTAATTTCCGATCCGATGGAAAAATTTAATATCCTTGGCGATTCAACTTATTTACTAACACTAACCGCTGGCGATATGAGTTTCCAGATAAGCCAATGTCTGCCGGAAGATGTATATTCAATTAACAACCAACCCTTTGCTAATGTTAATAATATTCGACTGGCTCATGGGTTATCAGCAATTCACTCACAAGCGAGCTGGTTTGAAAAAATTGCCCGCGAAGAACCGGTAAATTTAAGCGATTTCGAGATAATTTTAGTCCGCAATGACCCGCCATTTACCTTAGAATACTATTACCTGACGCAAATTTTGGAATTGGCGCAGACTCAAGGGGTAAAGGTTATCAATTCTCCGCACATATTGAGAAATTTCAATGAGAAACTATCGATTCTCAATTTTCCACAACATATCGTACCAACTTTGGTTAGCAAAAATAAAACCGTTCTAAAAAAATTTATCCAGGAACAGGGAAGCTGTATTGCTAAACCAATCGACATGATGGGTGGACGCGGGGTGTTTAAAACTGGCGGTGAAGATCCCAATCAGGATGCCATCCTGGAATCGCTGACTAATTATTACACCACTTCGATTATGGTACAGCGCTTCATTCCGGAAGTGGTAGCTGGCGATAAACGGATATTTGTCATCAACGGTGAGGTTATTGACTACTGCCTGTGTCGCATTCCGCAAAATGGACAAATCCGTGGTAATTTAGCAGTCGGCGGACGCGGCGAAGTTCAACCGTTAAATGAACATGATTATCTAATTGCCCGGGATGTCGCTGGTTGGCTTAAGCAGCAGCAAATTGCCATTGCTGGATTGGATGTTATTGGCAACTATCTAACCGAAGTCAATCTAACTAGCCCCACCGGCGCGCAACAAATTTACCGCGAGAGCGGCATTAACGTGTTTGAACGCTTGTTAACTGGTTTATAATTTTCTTAAAGGAGATTAATATGGAGCTACATGCTTATGTATTTTTTCAGGGTAATTGTCAGGAAGCTTTAAACTTCTATGCGCAAGCGTTGGATGGTGAAATCGTTGAATTTCATTCCTATAACGAAAATTCGGAGTTTGCCAAATCATTACCGACAGAATGGCATGATAAATGGATGCATGCATCGTTTAAAGCTGGTGAAATATTCTTTATGGCGGCAGATGTACTGCCCGCTTCAGCCGGTGAATATGGTGCCGAAGTAAATTACCCAACCTCACCAATTACCTTGAGCTTGAACTTTACTAGTGAAGAACAGGAAATTGAGGTATTCAATCAACTGGCAACCGATGGCAACGTAACCATGCCGTTAACCGATACGTTTTGGGGTGCCAAATTTGGAATGCTGACCAATAAATTTGGAATTAAATGGATGTTTAATTACGATAAACCGCGGGCTTGATCAAACAGATATTCCAGAGTAGATTAAATATCGAGCTAACTAAGCTACTTATATAAAACTGGCACTTAATTTTTATTAATGCCAGTTTATGATCTACTACAAAAAAACTACCGGTAGTTAGCCATTGGTAACACACACTGCCGACTCACTATTACAAAAAGTAGTTGCACCGGTACCGCTATTAATGATATTGCTCAACCAAGAATAGTAGGCAGAAACATTGGTAGCGCCATTTGGTAAGTAATTATAAAAATTACCACAGGAATCGGATGGTCCATAGGTGTGTTCCGATAATAGCAGCCACTGGCTGCCGTTCCAATATAAATCACCTCCGCCTGAATCACCGCCACAAATCAATTCGCTATAACCTTCATAAGGATTAAAATAACTATTAAGCAGATAGTGATAACCCACAGTATCAGATTGCTGATAGAAATAGTTCACCACATAAAACATATTCCCCATTCCACCACTATTAGTCAAACCGAAGCCTAGCGATAAAACCGGTGCCATGGCATACGCCGGCGGATATTCAGATGCTTGTGCCAAACGGGGATAATTTTGGTCATCATTGAATTTAGAATTGATGTGAACTAACGCAATATCATTGCCCTCACCACCATCATAAGAGCCAAAATTAGGACACTCACCAAGCCCAGAAAAGGTAGCGCCTTGGCAATAGTCTTTGCGAATAAAAACCTGCACATTGTCTGATATTAATGAGTCACCATTAGTACCTTTCAAAACTTTAAGGTTTACCCTTGGCAAAATATCATTAATAGTTACCGTCGAAGCCTGAGTTTTTTGGCTCAGATAACAATGGGCAGCACCAACCAACCATGTTCCACCAACGCCATCTGCAGCGACTGGCGTCGCTGAACAAATATAAGTCCCCTGACCGGCAACATACTGATTAATATAAGCAACCAAATTAGGAGCCAGTGGATTGCTGTTATGCCCATAAGCAATCTGCAGCCCATAATGTCCTGACTGGCTACCCGCAACAAAAGTGGGAACTGCATCAGCAAAACCATCTGGCATTGATGGATAAGTTGATGGGGTTGGGTACGGGTAGGGATCAACTTTATTTGGTGAAATCGTAGCCGTCGGAGTTGGTACTGGATTTGGAGAAGAATTCGAAGAACTTCCACCACCATTGCAGGCGGCTAAAACGCCACCTGCAAGCAATATAATGAATAACTTATTCATTTGCACGTTCACTAATTACCGTTAGTTACACAATTGGCAATCGTTCCACTCTTACAATCAGCTACCGGGTTGGCATCATTCAGAATTGATTGAATCCAACCATAATAGGCTGAAACATTAGTTGCGCCATTTGGCAAATAAGAGTAGAATGTACCACAGGCACCGGCTGGACCATAAGTATGTTCGGATAATAACAACCAATTATTACCATTCCAGAATAAATCACCACCACCAGAGTCACCACCACAAATTAATGAAGTATAGCCCGGGGTTGAAGCATAACTATTGTTATAATAGCTATTATACAAATAATGATAACCAGTAGCATCCTGCTGCCAATATTGGTAATTGGCGACGTAAAACATTGTTCCACAAGGCTTATCACTTGTCCCGCAACTAGCACTCGGATTTGGTAGCGGAGATTGAGTATTGACTCCATATCCGATTGACAAAATCGGTGCCATCGTATAAGGTGCTGGATATTGTGACGCGGTTGCTAATTGTGGATATGACTCCGGATAAGCATATTTACCTGTTATTTGAATAACCGCAATATCATTTCCCTGTGTACCAGAACCACTAGTTGGACTGAAATTAGTACACTCTTTATATGTTTCCCCATTTATCACAACTGGGAATGTAGCACCATAACAATAATTCTGCGGCAAATAAACAGCCTTTACCTGAAAGCGTGATTCAATTGGCGCAGAAGAAGCATTAACACCGTAGGCAATACTCAAATTACCAACAGGCATTAAATTACTCGAAGTAAGAGTTGTAGGGCTGTCCTTAGTATCAACAAAACAATGTGCCGCGCCGACCAAAAAGGTAGTATTAGTAGTTGAATCATATTTAACTGGAGTAGCCGAGCAAAGTGCTCCCCCCATATTTACATATGCAGTTAAATTGGCAACTTGTTCTTGAGAATTATTACCATAAGCTATTTGTAAATTATTTGGCAAAAAAGATGATGGATATGACTGAGTCAAGCCTGTTGGTTGCCCTAATTGAGAATATGGCACACCATTATAGCTTCCTGGCGTAGGATTTGGACTTGCGGGAGTAACGTTTTCAACCCATCCGCCACCACTACTTCCACCACTACTTCCACCACTACCTCCGCCACAAGCAACCAACGCGGAAGAAATTAAAACCGATAATAATATTTTCTTCATGATATGTTTTCTTTCAACAAATAAAAAAGGGATGATAAAAAATCATCCCTCCATTATAACGTAAAATTATTTACGATTGGCAATATCCACATAATCCCGTGCTGTATAACCAGTATATAACTGCCGTGGACGACCGATTTTGAAATCCGGATCTTCGATCATCTCCTGCCATTGAGCCAACCAACCAACGGTTCTAGCCAAGGCAAAAATCGTCGTAAACATCTCAGTTGGAATGCCTATTGCGCGCAAAATGATACCAGAATAGAAATCAACATTCGGATATAATTTCTTCTCAATGAAGTAATTATCTTCAAGTGCGATTTTTTCCAACTTCATTGCCAGTTTAAACAATGGATCGTCGTGTTTACCCAAAATATCCAGCACTTCATAACAAGTTTTGCGCATGATATTGGCGCGTGGATCCATATTTTTATATACCCGATGACCAAAGCCCATCAAACGGTATTTCTTGTCTTTAACCCCTTGCATAAAGGCTTCAACCCGTGATTCATCACCGATTTCATCCAACATCTTCAATACAGCTTCATTGGCACCACCGTGCGCAGGACCCCATAAGCATGAAATACCCGCCGAAATTGCGGCAAATGGATGCGTACCGGAACTACCCGCCAAGCGAACGGTTGAGGTCGAAGCATTTTGCTCATGATCAGCGTGTAACAGTAAAATCCGGTCAAAAGCTTTAGCAATTACAGGATTAGGTAAATATGGTTCACATGGCGTAGCAAACATCATATACAGGAAATTTGAAGCATAATCCAGATCATTACGCGGATACATAAACGGTAAGCCTTGATTATAGCGATAACACATAGCTACAATCGTCGGCATTTTAGCGATCAAACGACGAATCGCAATTTTGCGATGCTGTGGATTTTTAAAATCAAAATCTTCCGGATAGAATGCCGCCATTGCGCTGATAGCACCGGCTAACATCGCCATTGGATGTGAATCACGACGGAAACCTTTAAAGAAACTTAAAAATTGATCATGCACCATATTGTGATGCAAAATTGCGTGCTCGTACTCATCTTTTTGTGCTTTAGTTGGTAATTCACCCTGCAACAGCAAAAACGCGCCTTCCAGATGCGAAGATTTCTCGGCTAACTGCTCAATCGGATAACCACGATAGAATAATTGTCCTTTATCACCGTCAATATAGGTAATTTTTGATTCGCACGCGGCGGTTGCCAAAAAAGCCGGATCATAGCTCCACATGCCGCTTTTACCGAAGGTACGGAAATCCACTACATCCTGGCCAATTGAGGCTTTGTAAATTGGATATTCAACTACCTGTCCATTACCAAAATCAACTTTTACCACCCGTGCTTTTTCAGCCGCTGCGGCCTTATTAGTTTCAGTAACTACTTTTTCATTATCTGCCATCTTGTCTTCCTTTTCAAATATCAACCTGAACAATTTTATCAATCACTCGCTGCATCAATTCATCGTCATGAGCTTGTTTACCCTGAAACAACAACAGCAAATCACCATCATCCAATTCCAGTAATCGCTGATAAGCTCGCAACTCATCTTCCGCTAATTGTTCAAATTTACCGGTTAAAATAAAACGTTCAAAAAACAAATCCAGTTCCAGCATTGAGCGGCGCGAACGCCACTTCAGCTTTTCCCTGAGTACTCGGTTATCCATTAAACCATCCGTTCCAGCATCATTTCCTTGATTTTGCCAATTGCTTTGGTCGGATTTAAATGTTTTGGACAAACATCAACACAATTCATAATCGTATGACATCTAAATAAGCGATATGGATCATTTAAGTCATTTAAGCGCTCATTAGTTGCCATGTCGCGGCTATCGACCAAAAACCGATAGGCATGCAATAATGCCGCGGGCCCCAAGAATTTATCGGGATTCCACCAAAACGATGGGCACGACGTTGAACAGCAGGCACACAAAATACACTCAATCACGCCATCCAATTTTTTACGATCTTCCGGAGATTGTTGCCGTTCTAATTCCGGCATTGGTTCATCATCAATAACATACGGTTTAATTGAATGATATTGATGGAAAAATTGAGTCATATCAACGATTAAATCGCGAATTACCGGTAAGCCGGGAATTGGATTTAACACTATCGGCTGTTTTAAACTCGCCAAATCGGTAAGACATGCCAGACCATTTTTACCATTGATATTCATTGCATCCGAACCACAGACACCTTCACGGCATGAACGGCGGAATGACAATGAATCATCCAGATCTTCCTTGATTTTCACCAAGGCATTCAATAATTTTTTATCATGTTCGCCAACTTCAACTTCATAATCCTGATAATACGGTTTGGCATCTTTATCCGGATTGTAACGGTAGATTGAAAACTTAATTTTTTTACTCATTTATCCTGCTACTCCTAATAAACCCGTTTTGCCGGCGGCATATAATCTACCGACAACGGTTTAGTATGGACTTCTTTATATTCCAAGCGCTGACCATCCCGATAATACAAAGTATGTTTCATCCAGTTGGCATCATCGCGATCCGGATAGTCTTCACGGGCATGGGCGCCGCGGGATTCAGTCCGGTTACGTGCTGCAACCATAGTTGCCACGGCAATTTCCAAGGTATTGGCAAATTCCAGAGCTTCAACTAATGCCATATTAAACACTTTGGATTTATCATCAATTGCCAGATTTTGTACCCGTTGATAAACTTCCTGAATTCGCTCAACCCCCTCATCCAAAACTTTTTGAGTTCGGAAAACTGAGGCATGTTGTTGCATGCAAACTTGCATATCGCGGCGTAAACTACCCAATTTTTCGCCGCCGGCGGACGCCAGTAATTTTTCAACCCGCGCAACTGATGCCGCGGCCGCATTGTCCGGTAATGGTTTTGGTTCATCCAAAGTTTTCACAAATTCGATAACGCTATTGCCCGCAGATTTACCAAATACAACTAAATCCAATAATGAGTTGGTTCCCAGACGATTGGCACCATGCACCGAGGCACAGGCACATTCACCGGCAGCATAAAAGCCTTTAACAACCGCTTCATTGAGACCATCAATAACTTCACCCCGATAATTGGTCGGAATTCCGCCCATCATATAATGTGCAGTCGGCACCACCGGAATCGGTTGTTTAACCGGATCAATACCCAAAAATTGAATTGAGATCTCACGGATTCCCGGTAAACGTTGATCAATTACTTCGGCACCCAGATGATCCAACTTTAACAACACGTGATCTTTATTAGCACCGCAACCGCGCCCTTCATTAATTTCAACCTGCATCGCCCGCGATACTACATCGCGCGATGCCAGATCTTTGGCCGTTGGAGCATAGCGTTCCATAAAGCGCTCGCCATCACCGTTTAACAAATAACCACCCTCACCACGGACACCCTCGGTAATCAAAACTCCGGCACCGTATAATCCGGTTGGATGGAATTGCCAAAATTCAATATCCTCCACCGGTAAACCAGCTCGCAACGCCATTCCCAATCCATCGCCGGTATTGATAAAGGCATTGGTTGAAGCCTGGAATATTCGTCCGGCACCACCAGTGGCAAACAATACCGCTTTAGCACGGATAATATAAATTTGTCCGGTTTCCATTTCTAAGGCAGTAATACCAACCACGTCACCAGCTTGATCACGGATCAGATCCAACGCCATCCATTCAACAAAGAAATGGGTCTGCGCTTTAACGTTACGCTGATATAGCGCATGCAACATCGCATGACCGGTACGATCAGCTACAGCACAAGCCCGGCGAACTGGTTTTTTACCAAATTCCGCCATGTGTCCACCAAATGGACGCTGATAAATTTTGCCGTTATCCAAGCGATCAAACGGCATTCCATAATGTTCAAGTTCGGCCACTGCCTCAGTTGCCTGCTTACACATAAACTCAATTGAATCCTGATCGCCAAGCCAGTCAGCACCCTTAACCGTATCATACATATGCCAATGCCAGTTATCCTCTTCGGAATTTCCAAACGATGCCGAAATTCCACCTTGCGCCGCAGCCGTATGTGAGCGCGTCGGGAAAACTTTAGACAACACCACGGTTTTTACACCAGCTTCGGATAATTGCAACGCTGCCCGCAAACCGGCTCCGCCACCGCCAACCACCACTGCATCATATTTCAATATTGGTAAACTCATTCTTTCCTACCCCCTACAGCCATAAAATTTTGGCTGAATAGATCAAACAACCGGCCAGCCATAAAATTGTAACCGTATGTAAGACTAAACGCGCACCATGTGATTTAACATAATCCATCCACAAATCACGAATCCCAATCCAAGCATGGATGGCCACTGCTACAAAAGTCACTTGAGCAAAAATCTTCACAAAGGTGAAACTAAAAAATTGCTGCCAAGTAATGAAATTGGAATCAATAATGTCATTTGCTAAATAGACAAATAGAAACACTTCTAAAATGGCAATTGCCATGATTACCGCGGTAACCCGTTGCAATAACCAGTCACGAATTCCGTAACCGGCACTTAAACTTTTACGTTTTACCATAAGTGAGCTCCTAAAACGATAGTCAGTAACAGACTAACAATAATTACCCAGCGGGCACTTTTTTGTGCAGTGGCTTTCTCGACTCCCTGATGATTATCAATAAAGATAAAACGGATACCGGCACATAAATGATGCATAATCGCCCAAATCAATACAATATAAATAATTTTCATTACCGGGGTTTTCGCCACCAGATAGCAAGAATCATAAAAATCGGCATTAGTTAATGATTTATGAAAAAGACTCAGAATAAACGGCAGCGCAATAAACAGCAGAACGCCGGAAGCACGATGCAGGATGGAGATTTTGGCGGTTATTGACATTTTTGAGCCCAGTTGTGGCAAATTCAAATAGACCGGCCGGTTCTTTTGTTGCATAAAAAACCTCGCAAAACAAACACAAGTTATACACCGAAAATTGCTTCCGGCGCCAAAATTGCCCTTATTTTAACATACCACAACCTCTCGTTAATAACAAAAAGAACGCTGTTATTATCGTTTATAATAATTGCTGCAATATTTTAGGAAAAGAACCAGCCATGCTGTATATTTGTGCCACGCCGATTGGCAACCTCTCCGATATAACTCTCCGCGCGCTGGAAGTGCTGGCAAAAGCTGATATCATTCTCTGTGAAGATACCCGTAACAGCCAGAAACTGTTAAATCATCATGGAATAAACAATAAAAAACTCGTGGCATTTCATGAGCACAATGAAAATGAAATCAGCACTAAAGTGCTATCATGGCTGCAGGAAAAACTGACCATCGTGCAAATTAGCGATGCCGGAACGCCGGGAATCTCCGACCCAGGGGCACGCTTGTGCAATTTACTCTACCAGCATGGAATTAGCCCAATTCCATTGCCGGGTGCCTGCGCCTATACCACTTTATTGAGTGTTGCCGGCCTAATTGATTATCCAAGTTTATTTTATGGTTTTTTACCGGCAAAATCCGGGCAACGCCAAAAACAACTATCACTATGGCAAAGCGTTGATTATGCCGTTTGTATTTATGAATCGCCGCATCGGATTTGCGACTGTTTGGAAGATATTGTGACTATACTCGGTGCTGATCGTTACATTATAATGGGCCGTGAATTAACCAAACAATTTGAAACCATCCGTAAATTATCCGCAGGTGAATTACTGGAATTTGTCAAAAGCGACAACAATCAGCAAAAAGGCGAATTTGCCCTGCTAATATTACCCGCAAAAATTAGTCCCGAAGAGGTTGCATTGACCGCAACTCAAATTGCAACCTTGGAATTATTAGCATCAGAGTTGCCCACCAAAAAAGCCGTCAATCTGGCACATAAACTTGGCGGCGGCGACCGCGACTTGATGTATAACTATCTACTGGCGAAAAAATCTCAATAATGCGCACCTTATCATCGGTAACTACCGCCACTACTCATGAAATTGTAATTGAAAAATCGCGCTTTATCTGCCATTTATTTCCGCTAAATTCACTAGAGGATGCGAATCATTACCTGAAACAAATTCGCGAACAGCATAATAAGGCTTCGCATAATTGCTATGCTTATATTCTTGGTGCCGGTGCGGAAATTCAAAAATGCAGTGATGATGGTGAACCCGGTGGAACTGCCGGAATGCCGATGTTAAACATCCTGCGTTATGAAAAACTAAGTAATATTCTGGCAATTGTCACCCGCTATTTTGGCGGGATTAAGCTCGGTACCGGTGGACTTAGCCGCGCCTACGGCAATGCAGTTAAAGAGGCTTTGCTGCATAGCGAAATTCAAACCAAACACGAAAAACTTGACCTAGCCATCACCGTTAACTATAGTGAAAATGAGCAAATCAAATATTTACTGCAGCAACAAGGCGCAATCATCCATAATGTTGATTATAACGAAAACGTTACGTTGCAGTTTTATCTTGCGGAAGAACGCTTGGCAACAGCGAGTATACTACTGACACAAGCCTTGGCACGGCCAGTAGAATTAATTCACATCAATAAAATATTTGCATAATCACTGTCATTATTCTGGGGAAAAATCGAATGCATCCGTTAATCAAACTCTTTCGCTACAGCAAAAAATACCGCGGCGACATTTTTCTTGCCACGCTTTATTCATTGATGAATAAAATTTTTGATATTTTTCCGGAAATTCTTATCGGGGTTGCCGTCGATGTAGTGGTTAAACAGCAGGACTCAATGCTGGCGCATCTCGGAATTCACGATGTAATTACGCAAATCGTCTGTCTGGGTTTATTTACCGGCTTAATCTGGATTTTGGAATCCAGTTTTCAATATCTGTATTCAATAAAATGGTGTTATCTGGCACAACATCTCCAGCACGATATGCGCATGGATGCCTATAACCATATTCAACAACTCGAGCTGGATTACTTTGAAAACAAAGCCACCGGCAATTTAATGGCAGTTCTTAATGATGATATCAACCAGCTGGAACGCTTTATCAACGATGGCGTAAACCAGATCATTCAAATTGTCGCATCGACGGTAATTATCGGTGCAATTTTTTTCGTAATTTCCACCAAAGTTGCCATCCTGAGCTTTATGCCGATGCCGTTAATTGCTATTGGCGTATTTTTCTTCAGAAATAAATTGGCACCCCGTTATCGGCGACTGCGAAATGCGGTTGGTGCCTTAAATGCCAAACTCAATACCAATGTATCGGGGATTGCCACCATCAAGAGCTTCACCACCGAAAATTACGAAGCCAATAAAGTCAAAGAATTCAGTCAGGAATATGTTAATGCCAATAAACAGGCAATTTTGCTCTCGGCGGCGGCAACGCCAATTATCCGCATAATCATCATGTGTGGATTTTTGGTATCCTTGATTTATGGCGGAATTTTAACCATTGACAAGCAAATTGCAGTGGCATCCTATAGCATCCTGATTTTCCTGTCACAACGACTATTATGGCCATTAAACCAATTGGGGCAGGTAACCGATATGTATCAACGCTCAATGGCATCAATTAATCGGGTTATGGAATTATTGTCATCTCCCATCAAAATCACCGCTGGAACGGATAACTTACAAACGCCATGTGCCGGTAAGATTGAGTTTAAAGAGGTTTCGTTTGCGTATCTAGGGCGCGAGAAATTATTTGATAATTTAAGCCTGACTATTCCTGCCGGTAAAATCGTCGCCTTTGTCGGCAATACCGGTTCCGGAAAATCAACCGTAATCAAACTGATCTTGCGCTTCTATGATTATGCCCGCGGAAAAATTTTAGTTGATAATCAGGAAATTAAGAATCTACGGTTAAAAGCGTTACGCCAGGAAATCGGACTGGTTAGTCAGGAAACTTTCTTGATTGATGGAACTATTGCAGAAAATATCGCCTATGGCAGCTTTAATGCCAGTCATGAGGAAATTGTGCGGGTAGCAACTCTGGTTGAAGCCGATGAATTTATTGCCAAATTACCCGCTGGTTACAATACCATCATTGGCGAACGTGGACAAAAGCTCTCTGGCGGACAACGTCAACGACTGGCGCTAGCCCGTGCTATCATCAAAAATCCGGCAATTTTAATACTGGATGAGGCAACCTCGGCACTAGATAATCATACCGAGGATTTAATCCAGAAAGCAATGCAAATGGTTACCCGTGGACGAACAACGATTGTAATTGCCCACCGTTTATCAACCATAGTCAATGCTGATATTATTTATGTGATGGAACATGGCAAAATCATTGAAACCGGCAACCACCAGCAATTATTAGCCGCAAATGGTCATTATGCCTATCTGTGGAATTTACAGTTACGCGGTGGTTTGGATTAAGCTACTGATAATTTACTTTTTCAATGGTTGCGCTAAGATTTTGCGACTCCAATTCTTGCTGAATCGTAGCAGCTTTATCGCCATTGGCATAGGGACCTAAAAATAAATTGTAGCTGTTAAGGCCTTCACTATTGGCAGAAATTTCCTGAATCTGCGCTGAATAGCCGATTTTAGTCAGCGCTGCCTGCTGTTGTTTAGCATCATTTAAAGCACTAAAACTGCCAACATTAACTACAAAATAAATTCCCTGCCGGATCAATTGAGTCGACTTAGTCGGTACTGAGCTATTGATAGCGGCCATCTTGCGTGAGCTTTTCTTAGCAGGATTATGACTGCTTAGTTGTGGAGCCTCCGTTGGCTTAGCGATAATTGTGGTTGTTAATGGGTTCGTAATCTTCAGTTCTGCTCGTTGGTGCTGCCAATAATAACTAACCCCGGCAAAAACCACGCCGCCAACCGCAAACAACAATGCTACCCATATGGCGAGAGAAGATGAAGGTTTTTTTTGCAGAGCAGCAGTAACCGGAAAAGAATTAAGCCAGTGTGATAAATCCCGGTCATAACTAGCGCGGGTAAGCGGATTACCTAAAATGGTATACGCCTCTTGAATCAAAATAAATTCCTGATTACTTCCCCCTTTATCCGGATGGACTCGCTGTGCCATTATCCGGTAAGCAGCAGTTATTTCTTCATCACTGGCGGTATAATCAAGTCCCAAAATCCGATAATAATTCTTCACTTTAACAATCTTTCTTCATCATTAGAGCATTTATAAATTCAATCAGGTTCCATTATGCTTAACCTTGAGTGGAGCTACACACATTAGCAACCAATACGATGAATTTGGTTGCCTAACATAAAAATCATTGTTAAATCTGCGTGCCAATGCCCAAAACCTTAGTTACCTGCTATAATATCTGCTGATTTTATTTTACAGACTACGCCCATTAGGGTAAAATTATACCTACAATTTAAAAATAAAAGAAGTTTAAATCGTATTTTTAACGGGTTTTGATTTTTACGGTTCAGTACTTGTTTAAATTACCCGTAAATTTTAGTTGATACAATATAAGCTACAATAATAAAGCAAACAGCTAATCCTAGCAATAGATTTGCAAACATCTAATTGTTACAGTTTATTTAATTAATATGCAGGAGCTTTCATGAATACTAACGATAATCGTCCATCACGCCCAAGAAGCCGAACCACACAACCACGGAATCCCAATTCCCGCCCACGGACAGAACGCTACGAAGCAGCCGAAAATCGTGATGATTATTATGAAGAACGCCGACCACAGCCGCCACGGACACGCCAACCACGTCGCGAACAACCAGAGTATTACGAGGAAGATTATGACGAGCGTGACTATTCGCCACAACGTCCACTGCGTAAACCAGCAAATCATTTATTGATTGGCTTAATTGCCGTCGCCGTAGTAGCGGTTGCCGCTGGCTCATATATGCTTCTTGCCGGAAATAGCGATGCTGAAATTATCGCGGTGTCACCGAATTATATCACCACACAACAACCGTACCAGGACTGTCACAAAGTTGGAACCACTTCGTACGTTAAAAATCAGAAGAATGGTACCGAAGGTGCTTTAATTGGCGGTGCGACCGGCGCGGTTGCAGGCGGCGTTGTTGGCAATCAAATTCATGGTGGCGGAGGTGGTACTGCCGTTGGTGCTATTGTCGGTGGAGCTACTGGTGCACTAGTTGGGCGCGATATTCAGCGTTCAAATCAACCAGATTATGTGGCAAAACATGGCAGCACGACCAAGTGCGCAACTGCCTACCGGAATGTACAAACTCAGGTTGGTTATAACGCCCAATATATGTATAAAAATAATGTCGCGACAATGGTCGTGCAAAATCAATTGACGGTCGGAACTAAAATACCATATAAACAATTACAGGCGATGGCGGTTCCACCGCAACAGCTAAATCCGGCTCAAGCTGCGCCACAGTAACAAATTAGCCCCCCCTTGATAGTTGTCAATAATAGAACCGACCATAAGGGGGACTGTTCAAATTATTTCAATAAGGATGCTATATGAATTTGGTTAAAACCACTCGAACGACCAATATTGGCAATGTAAAATTAATATTATTGATTATTCTGGTAGTAATATTGGTTATTATTGGATTATTGCTGTGGCATAAAAAGAGTTCGGATACTCCGACAATGGTAACCATAATTTCAGTTACCCCGAACTACTCATCCATTCAGATTCCAACAACCCAATGCCGTGACGTAACAGTGACTAAGCAGGTTAAAAATCCGAATAGCAATTTCTTCAATAATCTGTTTGACAGCAAAAGCCACCCTAAATATATCCAGCAAAATAGTAAAAAACGCGAATGTGGTACAGTTATGACGGAGAGTCAGGTAATTAGCAATTATACGATTAATTATCAGATTGCCAATTATGTAGAATCAATGGTAGTTCAAATGCCGCCAGCAGTAAATAGCGTTATGCCATTGACCGCCTTGCAACAGTATCAAAATGAGTCGGCTAATACATCCGGCAACGGTAATAATAATGCGTCACAGCCACAGGTCAGCGCGCCCCAATAAAAAAGCCCCACTGGGGCTTTTTTAATTTATTGTGAACGATACATAAGGATATGATTCCAGCGGATTGTAATTATTTGGAGCATTGGTGTTTTGCGGACTATTCGGTACCGCCCAGGTATAAACATTAGCGCCACCGGCAGAGACCCCTTGAAGAGTTACAAAGCAGCTTCTTTCATCCAGATTGGCTGAAATCGGGTTATTTATAACGCACGAAGATTCTGCCAAAGTAGCAATATTTGAAGACTCAAATATTCCATTGCTATAGCTGGTTGCAACTTTAAAATATACTGTTGCGCTTCCAATCGGATCAGTTCCTTGTTGAGCACCACTTAATGATGCCATCACTAATTTTGATTCACTGACATTAAGTGTAGTCGACTCCATTGCAATTTGCAAAGAACCCAAATTACCCGCTTGCCAATTACTCCCCCCAGAATTACAGGCCACTAATAATAATCCGGTTATTATTGGTACCAGTTTAATTAATCTATTCATATAACTATTTCCTTCCAAGATAATTGTATTACTGATAGCGTTATTGTAACAAGATACTCCATGGTTACCTATCAGCAATTTTGCTGATAGTCCGGTAATGTTTACTAATAATAAAAGCTTCTATCTAAGTTATTATTTACAATTTGACATTTCTTTATTTAATCTATAATGGCTCTTCTACAGCAAAAAAATTAATCAATAAAATATAATAGAACTTACGCATTGACAACGGATATGATATTATGATTGATATTACGAAAACGCCTTGGAACTTGGATGAAGAAGAAAAGCAAACCCTCAACTGCAAAATGCAATGCAGAAATTTATAGTTCATATTTGATGAGTG
>CAZATM010000083.1:0-5125 GCA_964488065.1 uncultured Neisseria sp. | reverse complement strand
GAATCCTCTTGTAAATATTGGTCGCTATTTTATCACATTTACCGGTTTTATTATTCATGCATATAATTTAAGAATATTTTTAGCTCATGGGCGTATAAATTTCTCCAGTTAAAATACCTTAAGCTTAATTACCTTCTACTTAGCTAATGACCAAGGCTTGCTGCTCACATTTGACCACCATGAGTGACTAAAATACGTGTTGGGATAATATTGACAACATTATCCCAAAAAAATTATTTCACTTTATCATTGCTAAACCATAGCCATATTAAAAGGCATTAACCTATTTATACCCAAGTTTTTACAACACTATTGGCTAATAAACTAATCCAATTACTAACTGACCCCATGCTAAATCCATCATGGAGTCAGTTAGTTAAAAACCAAAAATAAATGTTTTAACTTCAGTAACTATTGTTGAACACAGATTAAATGTGTCTGGTATTGAACACCGTAGGTAAGTTGATTGTCTTGATCCACAAAAGTTTTATTTGCCACAACCCAACGGCTGATCTGGCTATTTGAGCTAGCAAATAAAGTTGCGTAATCAAATGCCATACCTACATTTTTATTTACTAATATTTTGTAGGTGCTATCAGCAAAGTATCCGTTATCACCAATACCGGCGGTACTAACTGAAGCTGGGAATGTCCAGTCCATGGCAGTGTTATTGGTATATCTATCCCACAAACCACCAACGTTTTTCGGTGTCCAAATACCATCCAGATTGGCATACGACCAAGCTGAAACTTTACCATTTGCATCACCTAGAACTCCATTGATACCAAGCCAAAACATTTTATCCTGACGGTAACCAAATTGATCAAGAATTAATCCAGCCGCATAGTCTGTAAATACACCATTAGCATTACTACTTAATGAACCATTATTACCAATGGTTGTATATTTGGTATTAACCGTAATCGGCCAATCACTGGCACCATCAACACCACAGACACCGTTGCTGTTACATGGATAACGATTACTGGATACTAATAATGCCTTAAATTTAGCTTTCTTATTAATCAAGCTACCAGTAGCAGCGGCTTCCTGATTACAAATCGCATCGGCACCAGATATCCCAACAAATTTGGTATAGCCCTTTTCGGTAATGAAAATAACTTTATCGGTTAATGCTGGTTTAGCTTTAGCTGCAGGCTTGATTACTGTACCGCCTGAAACTGGCATAGCACCAAGATAATCAGTAATTTTGTTGGTTCCAACTTGAGTATTATTAGCACCAGTTTCCAGATAAGCCAGATTAATAACCCATGGGTTAACGGTAGAATTTGCGGTTTGTCCATTCAAATTAGTTGTTGAGGTTGAATAAAAACTCGCCGGATCGCGATATTCCGACACTGCAAAGCCTAGTGAATTAAGCCATCCCGTATTGTTATTAACATTATAGTTAGCTAAAGTGCGTAATTCACGAATACTTGGCATTCTCCAGTTGGTTTTACCGCATGCTTTGTCCGTATTCAAGTTTCTTACACCAGTCAACATGGCATTTTCCCAACTCACACCATATAAAAGTGGCGCGGGAGTTTTTAATGTTGCATAAGTATCTAATACAAATTTAGATCTTGCAGTGGCATCAGCTAGCCAGATTAAACCGGTTAATTTATCCTGAATACACATACCACTCCCATCGGGATCAACAAAGCGGGTTGATGGAGCCACCTTCCCCTTACGCAAATCACCATCAGAGCCTTTAGGTGAGGTATAATCACCTCCACAAACGCCAGGATTCAGGGGTTTTAAAATTCGGGTTTGCCCGGTTTGTGGCACCTGATATGGAGCATTAACATCAGTAGTACGCACCGGCAGAGTAGCCTGAATATAAGCGGCATCGTGTACTGAATAGGGTTTACTGGTAATAATTTTGGCTACTTTGTTAGTAACCCCATTTTCCAGACTAACGCCGAAAGCTGAATCCTGCGGACAAGTGTACATTAGGTTATCTGAAGTTGATGAGTAGTATTTTTTGTCGCGTTCAATATTTTGGAAGCCCTGTTCTTCAAGCCAACTAGCATTACTTTTAACCCCGTAATTAACTAGGGTCTCTAGCTCGTTGACATTGGGCATGCGCCAGTCAGTATGTCCACACAGATTATAGTTAGCGGCGTTTTTATCGCTATTCATGGCATTGATAGCAACTAGACTGTCGCCCCATGAATCACGAGCCATTAATTTACCATTTTTCGGCCACATAAAGCCGGTAGTTTTATCAATGATACAATCAGCTTCTGCGCCAGTTCCGCTTACGAAACGTTGACCATCAATCTCCCCGCCGGGTTGTAATTCACCATCATCACGCGGTGCATAAACCTCTTTTTGTCCAGTAGTCATGACTTTGATGCTGCCTTTAGTATTGCTCGCGACCGTTGTTAACCCAGTTGACGTACCAGAATTAGTTCCAGAGGCAAGAGGTGCATTGCTGCCGCTATTACATGCCACTACGCCAGTTAACGAAAGTAAAATAGTTGTTTTTTTGAGATTAAGTTGCATATATTGACACTCCTTGTATTTATGCTTAATTGTAATCAATAAGTTAACTAACGAGACTAAACGCCATCACTATCAGCATTCAATCAACTTGATTAACATATTGTAATATAAGTATTATTACCACAGAATAAACCCCAGTAATTAACTCAGGTATGGATTATATGCTAAACCATTGTGCGATTAAAATAGACAAAATCGGATAAAATTTATCTAAAAATTAGATAAATCCTTAACCTTGCGCTAAGTTATACTAAATCCATAAATTTAAAAAACACCAGCCGGTGACTTTTTGTTAAAATAGATTTGCAACAATTTTGGATGGAATTGAGAATTACAATGGAAGATAAAAGTTTGTATAGCAATGCGCAGACATTTTGCCGCCTAATTGAAATCGGAAGCTTTAGTAAGGTTGCCAGTAAATTAGGGATTAGCCAATCGACAATTAGCCGCCGCATTTCACTCTTGGAAGAAAATTTAGGAACAACCCTATTGCGGCGAAATACCCGTAGTTACGAACTAACGGAAGCCGGGCAAAAATTTTATGATGCCTTTACCCAGCAAGAAGATATCTTGAAAAATACCTTTCATCAATTTCGGAGTCATTCGAAAGAAATTAATAATCCGGTAACTATACGCCTATCATTACCGATGGGGGTTATCAATGGGATTTTATCACCCCATATTCCGGAATACTTACATCGCCATCCAAATATTTCATTGCTGGCATTTTATCAAAACCGTGAAGTTGATATGATAAAAGAAAATTTTGATCTCGCAATCTTACGCCATGTTCCCAAGCATCAGACCTTACGGATTCGTAAATTATATCAATGCCAATTTAATCTTTATTGTACCCCTGAATATATTGCCCGCTATGGTGAGCCCACAAGCCTAGATGATCTTAGCGCTCATTTGGTATTAGGAGCAGTTCATGAAAACAATATGGTGAACACAACCATCGATGTAACCCTCCCTAGCGGTGAGCGCATCCTATGGAAGCAAAGCTCTCGATTTATGTTAAATAACAATGATCCATCACTGCGCATCGGTAAATCTGGGCATGCGATTATTGCGGGAATTGATCCGTTATATCGGGATGAATTAGCTGCTGGGGTATTGCAAAAAATCATGCCAGACTACTCATTTGCCACCTTTGAATATTATTTGGTAAGAACCGATAGCGGTTTAAGCCCACAGATAGAGGAGTTTATTAAATTTATTGAACAATGTTTTACACTGCTTGAATAATTTAAAAAAGAACAAGCATAAAAAAAGCAGCCCGGAGGCTGCTTTTTTTATGCTTGTTCTTTACGAACCAATTTTTCTTTAATCCGCGCAGATTTACCTGACCGGCTGCGTAAATAGTACAATTTAGCGCGTTTAACATCACCACGACGTTTAACTTCGATTGATTCAACCAATGGTGAATAGGTTTGGAATGTTCTTTCAACACCTTCACCGGCAGAAATTTTACGCACGATGAAAGATGAATTTAAGCCACGGTTGCGTTTAGCAATCACCACACCTTCATAGGCCTGTAACCGCTCACGATTACCCTCTTTTACCTTAACTTGGACTACAACGGTATCACCCGGCGCGAAAGCTGGGATGGTTTTATTTAAGCGAGCAATTTCTTCTTGCTCAAGAATTTGAATGATATTCATAATTTTTCCTTTATCTTGTTCCTACTCTCAATCAGTTGATTTTACAATCATTTCAGAAAGTAGCCGAGATTCTTCTTTAGTTAAAGTTTGCCCATGCAAAAGTTCCGGTCGTCTTTGATAAGTACGCCACAAGCTTTGCTGCAAACGCCATTTTCTAATTTGTTCATGATTACCGGATAATAAAACCGCCGGAACCTCTGATCCCTGATATTCTCGCGGAATGGTATAATGCGGACAATCCAGCATTCCATTCATAAAGGAATCATTAATCACCGATTCAAACGAATTCATCGTTCCAGGTAATTGGCGGACAATTGCATCAACAATCAACATTGCTGGCAATTCACCACCGGATACTACAAAATCACCAACCGAAAGTTCCAGATCAACATTACGTTCAATGAACCTTTCGTCAACTCCCTCATAGCGTCCACAAACAAAAATAATACCTGCTGCTTCAGTTGCCAGAGAATTTATCTGCACCTGATCAACTTTTTTTCCCTGCGGTGATAAATACACCACTAACGGACTAGTAACCGCCAATTCCTGCAACCGCTCTTTGGCTGCTGCGAGGGCTAGTTCTAATGGTTCAATTTTCATGACCATCCCAGCGCCACCACCAAAAGTTTTATCGTCAATTCGCCGATAATTATCGGTAGTATAATCGCGTGGATTAAAGGTTACCAATTTAAACAAATTCCTGCTGTGCGCCCGCCCAATTACCCCATCACAGGATAAACTGTCAAACATTTCCGGGAAAATGGAAATTATTGCAATAATCAATAATCCAGTCCCCAGTCAGCAGTAATTGTTTTAGTTGCCATATCTACATTCACAATATACTGTGCAACAAACGGAATCAAGCGTTGATCTTTACCTGTTCCAATAACCAACACGTCATTGGCACCGGTTTCCATCAACTCGCTAACCACACCAAGTGTTTCACCCTGAAG